>JBDTRS010000154.1:0-2504 GCA_039931575.1 Gaiellaceae bacterium | reverse complement strand
GGCGAACCTCGAGTACGTCGACCTGATCCGAAAGGGCGGGGAAGGGAGCTTCCTTGGAAACGACGCCTCGATCGTGGGCCTCCAGCGGGCGGGCGAGATCCTCGGCGAGATCGAGCAGGAGACCGAGGATCCGGAGATCGCCGTCAAAGCGGCCGAACTCCGCAACTTTGTGCGCGAGGCGCTCCTCGCACTCGACCAGAGCGGTGCCTCGCTGCGAGCGGTCGCGAATCCGATCGAGCTGCGGTTCGAGGACGAAAAGAGGCGCGACTTTCTTCTGACGGCGCAGGTGCAGGCGTATGCGCTCGCGCTTACGCTCGCGTTCCTCTGCATCCTCATCGCGGCGGCGGGCATCGCAGCCGAGCGGGACGAGAACGTGATCGGCAGGTTGACCCGCGGCCTGGTGCGGCTCGGGGAGCTGATCGCGGAGAAGATCAGTCTTGCGGCGCTCCTCGGCCTCGTCTTCGGTCTCGCCCTCGCACTGGTCTTCTCGGTCGCGCTGGCCTTCGGAGGGGTCAGCGGGCAGCCGTGGGGCCGTCTGCCTCTCCTCGCAGTGGGGCTCGTGCTCGGGGGGGCGGCGTTCGGCGCCTTCGGGGTCTTCCTGGGCGTTCTCGCCCGCGAGGCCCGAACCGCCTCCCTCGTCGCCCTCCTCGTGGCGCTGCCGATCGTCCTGCTCGGCTTCCTCCCGGAAGCCTCCGTCGCTCCGGCAGCCTGGGTGTCGAACGCCTTCCCGTTCGCGCATTCGGTGCGGCTCTTCGAATCGTCCCTCTACGACCTGAGTCCCTGGGGCACGGTCGCCCGCGAGGCTGCGTGGCTCGCGGGCCTGCTCGGTGTCTTTGCGGCGGGAGCCCGCCTTGGCGTGCGAAGATTGCTGACGTGAGCACCGCGGACAAGCCGACCGGCAGCACGTTTCCCGTGACCCGCCTCCGGCGCTTCCGCCGGACGGGGGCGCTCCGCGAGCTCGTTCGCGAAACACGGCTGGACGTCGCAGATCTCGTCTACCCACTCTTCGTCTGTCCGGGCGAAGGGGTCGAAAACCCGCTCGAGCGTCTCGATGCGATCGTCCAGCGCTCGGTCGACCGCGTGTGCGACGAGGCAGAGGAGGCGTATGCGCTCGGGATTCGCGCGGTGCTGCTGTTCGGCATCCCGGAGTCCAAGGACGAAGAGGGATCCGGCGCCTGGGACGACGACGGCATCGTGCAGCGTGCCCTTCGGGCTCTGCGTGAGCGCGTCCCCGAGCTCGTCCTCGTGACCGACGTATGCCTCTGCGAGTACACCTCCCATGGCCACTGCGGCGTCGTCGAGGACGGAGAGGTCGTGAACGACCTCTCCCTGGATCTGCTCGCCCGGACGGCGGTGAGCCACGCGGAGGCCGGTTCGGACGTGATTGCGCCGAGCGACATGATGGACGGCCGGGTCGGCGCCATCAGGGCTGCCCTCGACGAGGACGGGTTCGAGGACCTTCCGATCGTCTCGTATGCGGCAAAGTACGCCTCCGCGTTCTACGGTCCCTTCCGGGAGGCTGCGGGCTCGGCGCCGTCGTTCGGCGACCGCCGCAGCTACCAACTGGACCCGCCCAACGTCCGCGAGGCGATGCGCGAGTGCGAGCTCGACCTGGCAGAGGGAGCGGACGCGCTCATGATCAAGCCGGCTCTCCCATACCTCGACGTGGTCGCTGCCGCGCGCGCCCGCTTCGACGTCCCGATCTTCGCCTACAACGTCAGTGGCGAGTACGCGATGCTGAAGGAGGCCGCCGCCCACGGCTGGCTCGACGAGCGCCGGGCAGCGCTCGAGAGTCTCACCGCGATCAAGCGTGCGGGCGCGGACGTGATCGTCACGTACTGGGCGAAGGACGTCGCCCGGTGGCTCTAGCGACCACGCGCTTCGACCGTGCAGAGGCGGTCATACCGGGCGGAGTGAACTCGCCCGTTCGCGCCATGCGCGCGGTCGGGCTCGAGGAGCCGTTCTTCGTCCGGCGCGCTTCGGGAGCGCACGTCGAGGACGCCGAGGGCCGCCGCTACCTCGACTGGGTCATGTCGTGGGGGGCGCTCGTCTTCGGCCACGCCGATCCCGAGGTCGTTGCGGCCGTCCAGGCGGCGGCGGCCGATGGGACCACGTTCGGCGCCGCGACGGAGCGCGAGGTCGAGCTTGCCGAGGAGATCGTGGATGCAGTTCCCTCCGTCGAGCTCGTGCGACTGGTCTCCTCCGGGACGGAGGCGGCGATGAGCGCGGTCAGGCTCGCACGTGGGTTCACCGGACGCAGCCGCATCCTGAAGTTCTCCGGCTGCTACCACGGCCACTCCGACGCGCTGCTCGCGAGCGCGGGCTCGGGGCTCGCGACCCTCGGGATCCCGTCCAGCCCGGGCGTGCCTGCCGGCGCCACCGCAGACACCGTCGTTTGCCCCTTCAACGACCACGCCGCACTCGCTCGTGCGATCGAGCGCCATGCTGACGACCTAGCGTGCGTCCTCGTCGAGCCGGTCGCCGCGAACATGGGCGTCGTCCCG
>JBDTRS010000153.1:0-2593 GCA_039931575.1 Gaiellaceae bacterium | reverse complement strand
GGCGCGGGCGTTGGCCGGGACACTCCTCGAAGCTCCGCGGGTCGCCGGCCTGGCCTACCTCGACGCCGTTGGTGTGGCGGCGGCTCGACTTGAGCAGACCCTCGGAGATGTCGGAAGCTCTCCGTTCGCCGAGGCGATGAAGGTGGGTGTCGGCGCGGCCGACGAGCTGGCCCGTAGGGTCGAGGGCACGTACAAGCTGGCGCTCGCCTAGATCTAGGCAGCCGAAAGGAGCGAGATGGAAGGTGGGTTCGGGTTTCCGTTCGGAGGCGATCCGGAGGAGCTCATGCGAGGGCTCCGAGAGTTCGCCGAGCAGCAGTCGGAGGCAGTTCAGGAGTCGCAGCGCGAGCAGTTCGCGACGCTGACGCTGAACACCGCGGTCGAGTTGACCGGCGCAGCCCTGAAGCGGATCGACGTGCAGGGCCCGGTCGACGAGCAGGCGGTCGCACTCCGCGATGCGATGCGCGTCCTCTTCCCGGAGGCGGTCGCGCTGGTCTCGGCCGCGCGCCAGGGCTTCATGCGCGAGCGGTAGATGGCTGACGCCAGTTACCGACCCGCCATCTAAATGACCGTCCTCGACCGCGCGATCGTGCGTGTGTTGCCGGCCGTGCCACGGCCGGTGGTCAAGCGGCTCTCGCGCCGCTACATCGCCGGGGAGGAGCTCTCCGATGCCTGTCGCGTGGTCAAGCGGCTGAACGAGGCCGGGAAGATGGCGACACTCGACGTGCTCGGCGAGGAAGTGACGACGCGCGAGGAGGCGCTCGCGCTCGTCGAGGCCTACCGCGACGTCTTCGAGACCGTTCGCCGCGAAGGGCTCGATTCGAATGTCAGCGTCAAGCCAACGGGTCTCGGGTTGAGCATCGACACGGGCTTCTGCCGCGAGAACCTCGCCGACCTGGTTCGCTGCGCGGAGGAGCGGTCGAACTTCGTCCGGATCGACATGGAGGACGCCTCGACGACCTCCGACACGCTCGCCGTCTACCGGTCCCTGCGGGCCGAAGGGCTGACGAGTGTCGGCGTGGTCCTCCAGGCACGCCTGCGCCGGACGCTGGACGACATCTCAGCCCTGGACGACCTTCGTCCGAACGTCCGGGTGTGCAAAGGGATCTACCTCGAGCCGCCCGACATCGCGTACCAGGGAGCGCAGGCGATCCGGGAGAACTTCGTCGAGGTGGTGGACGAACTGCTTGAAGCCGGCGCCTACGTCGCGGTCGCGACGCACGACAGCTGGGTGATCGAGCGCGCGAAGGAGCTGCTCGAGAAGCACGGCAAGAAACGCGAGGAGTACGAGTTCCAGATGCTGCTCGGGATCCGCGAGCAGCTTGGCGCCCAGCTTGTTCGCGAGGGCCACCGCCTGCGCGTCTACGTCCCGTTCGGCCGCCGTTGGTACGAGTACTCGGTGCGACGCCTCCAGGAGAATCCGGCCATGGCGACCGCGATCGCAAAGGCGACGGCCCGCCGCTTTCTCCCGGGCCGAAACGGTCGCGACTCCGGGTGACCTGGGTCGAGGCGGAGGGCTGTCGGGTCGTCGACGGGGACGGGCGGCGGCTGCTCGACCTCTCGGGCGGCTTCGGCGTCGCGGCGCTCGGGCACCGGAATCCCGAAGTCGGCGAAGCGATTGTCGCCCAGGCCGCCCGTTGCGTTCACGCACTCGGCGACCTCGCCGAAGCCGACGTGACTGTCGAGCTTCGCCGGCAGCTCGCGCTCGGGGGGCGCCACGTGATGCTCGGCGTCACCGGAGAAGACGCCGTCGAGATCGCCCTCCGCACCTGTCTTCTCGTCACCGGGAAGCCGGGGATCGTCGCCTTCGAAGGCGCCTACCACGGGACCGGGCTACTCGCCCTCGCCGCGACCGGCTTCGAGGGGTTCCGGGAGCCGTTCGCTGCCTGGCTTCCCGGGCCCGTGTACCGGTTTCCGTACGGTGAGGACCCGGGCCCGTTGCCCGCCGACGCCGGTTGCGTCATCGTCGAGCCTGTTCAGGGCCGCGCAGGTGCGCGGGTGCCGCCTGACGGATTTCTGCAGACGCTCCGCGACCGTTGCGACGTTGCCGGGGCCCTCCTCGTCGCAGACGAGATCTACTCGGGTCTCGGGCGCTGCGGGGCGCTGTGGCGAAGCGGCGGGTTCGCCGACCTCTTGACCTGTGGAAAGGCGCTCGGTGGTGGCCTGCCGCTTTCGGCGTGCCTGATGCGGCCGGAGCACGCCGAAGCCTGGCGCCTGGGGCCCGCGGACGTCTATACGCACACGCACATGGGAAGCCCGCTTGCATGCGGCGCCGCGCTGGTCATCCTCGAGAGGGTGCCCGCCCTTCTCGACCGCGTCCTCGAGGCAGGAGAGCGGTTCGAACGGGCGGGCTGGCACGGCGCGGGGCTCATGCGCGCCAAGCCGGGTGACGCCCGCCGTGCCTACGAGCAAGGAGTGATCGTGATTCCGGCCGGCCTCGAGGGCGAGCTCATCAGCGCCACGCCACCGCTCACGATCGGCGACGCGGAGATCGACGAGGCGCTGGAGCGGCTCGCGTGACAGAGCGGCTCTCCTGGCGCTTCGTGGCGATCGCCGCCTTTTTCGTTACGGCCCTGGTCGTCTCGAACGTGATTGC
>JBDTRS010000152.1:0-2641 GCA_039931575.1 Gaiellaceae bacterium | reverse complement strand
CGGGAGCGCCATACGGTCGCAATCGGCGACATCGTCACCGATGCCGCGCTCGACGACCCGACGCTCGGCGGCCGCGACACCCTCGTCGACCTGGGCACCCGCGCGGTCCTGGCGACGCCGATCCTCGTCTTCGACCGGATGATCGGCGTCTTCGGGCTCCACCGCGCCGAGCAGTGCACCTGGACCCCGGGGGAGATCTCGCTTGCAGAGGCCGTCGCTCGCGAGATCGGCCTGGCCGTGCACACCGCTCGCCTGCTGCGACAGAACGAGCGCCGGCTCCAAGAGCAGGCCGCCTTGCTAAAGGCGGGCCAGGTCCTCACGTCGGACCTGCGCTTCGGCTCGGTCATACGCCGCCTCGTCACCGAAGTCGTCCAGCTCCTGGGTGCGGACGCGGCGGACTGCTGGATCTTCGACGAGAGCCGGACCGTGCTCCGTTGCCGGGCCGTCCTCGGAGTGTCCGAGCGGAATGTCGGCCGCGATCTGGCGCCCAACGGGACGTTCCTGCAGGCGGTCTCATCCGGGAGCCCGACGCTCACACGAGATTTCTCGCGGTCGGAGAGACCTCCGCCCAGCGAGGACTACGCGGTCTTCGCAGAGGTCATGGTGGCCCCGATCACCTGGCTCGGCGAGGTTCGCGGCGTGTTGGGGGTCTGCTCGCGGGACCATCTGCGCTTCGACGAGGCCGACCTCGAGGTGCTCGACACCTTTTCCCGTCTCGCTTCGCTCGCTCTGCACAATGCGGAAAGCTTTGGCGAGCGCGAGCGGCAGGCACAGGTGCAGCGGGGCTTCTACCGGATCGCGGAGGTGCTCGGCTCGACGCTCTCGCTCAAGGAGACGCTCGACGCGCTGGCCCAGGCGGCCTGCGCAGCGCTCGGCGGCTCGTCCGCCCTCGTGCTCGAACCGCAGGGGGACAGGCTGACGCTCGCCGGCTCGCACGAGCTTCCGCCGGCGATCGAGACCGAGCTCGCGCCCGGCCTTCCGGAGGGCCTCTCTCCCTTTGGTGCATCCGCGCGGGAGGAGCGCATTCTCGCCTGCACCTCCCTCGCGGGGGACGACCGCTTCGCGGAGAGCCTCCGCGGGCTGCTCGTTTCGGAGGGCTACAGCTCGCTGCTCTCCGCACCCGTGGCGGGCGCGCACGGGCAGAAGCACGCCGTCGTCGTCCTCTTCCGTGAGGACCGCACCTTCTCGGACAACGATCTCGCGCTCGCCGGGCATCTCACCGGGGCGGCCCGAGGGGCCCTCGAGCGCGCCGAGCTCTTCGAAGGGGAGCGCCGGGCCCGAACGTTCTCCCAGCGCCTGGCGGACATCGGCGGTCTCCTCGCGATGAAACTCGACCCGGCTGCGGCCTTTGCCGAGGTCGTTCGCGAGGCGCCTCAGCTCCTCGACGCCGATGCGGCCGTCGTCCGCGTCCTCGAAAACGACGAGCTCGTGGTGCGCGCCGCCTGGGGCCCGGGCACACAGGGCCTCCGGAACATGCGGACGAGCTCCGCGGCCGGCGCCGTCGGCGTTGCGGCTCAGACACGCGCGCCCCTCACGGTCTCGGACGCCCGCGACACGCCTCGTTTCGGGCGGGAGGATCCGCTGCTGGCGAATGGGATGACTGCCTGCGTCGCCGTCCCGATGGTTACCCACGGCGCGGCTCTCCACGGCGTTCTCGCCGTCTACGACAAGGATGTGCGCACGTGGCGGGACGACGAGGTGCAGGCGCTTGCCACGCTCGCGGCGACCACGTCCGCCGTCTTCTCGAGCGCCGAGCTCTACCAGCGAGTCGCCGAAGAGAAGGAGCGGAACGAAGCGATCCTCGCCAACATCGCCGACGGCATCGTGGCCGTCGATCGCGACGGCGTCATCGTCCTCTGGAACGCGACGGCCGAGCAAATCACCGGTGTTCCGGCGGAGGAGGCACTCGGCCGGCGCGTGGCCGAGGTCCTTCAGCGCGAGCTCGCCGCAGAGGACGGACAGCCGCCCGGAGAGCGTGAGCTTGCGATCCAGCGGGGCGGGAAGGACGTGTGGCTCTCCCTGACCGAAGCGCTCATGCTCGACCCGGCGGGCGCGGTGGCCGGGCGCATCTTCGCGTTCAGGGACATCTCGAGCGAACGCGTCGTCGAGCAGATGAAGTCAGACTTCGTCGCCACCGTCTCGCATGAGCTGCGAACGCCGCTGACGTCCATCTACGGGTTCGCCGAGACGCTCATGCGCGGGGACGTCGAGTTCTCCGACCCGGAGCGCGCGACGTTCCTCGGGTACATCGCCTCCGAATCGGAGCGGCTGATCAACATCGTGGACGACCTGCTCAACGTCGCGCGGCTCGAGACCGGTAGCTTGCGGCTCAATTTCGTGGAGACGGACATCGGCGACGTCCTCGGCGAGGTCGTGGCCCGCGTGCAGGAGCACGCCGAGGATTGCAAGTTCGAGGTCGACGTGCCGAGTGGCGGCGTCGTCGTCGAGGCCGATCGGGACAAGCTCGCGCAGATCCTTCTGAACCTCGTCGACAACGCGGTCAAGTTCTCGCCGCAGGGCGGCCGCATCGCAGTCTCGGCCCGGCGGCGGGCGGACGCGGCCGAGGTTCGCGTCTCCGACGAGGGGATCGGGATCCCACGCGCCGACCACCAACGCATCTTCTCGAAGTTCTCTCGCGCCG
>JBDTRS010000151.1:0-2754 GCA_039931575.1 Gaiellaceae bacterium | reverse complement strand
CGGTGGGGACGAGGCGGCCCTCGAGACGCTGTGGTACGCGATTGTGCAGGCGCTCCGCACGATCGCCCCGCTCATGCCGTTCCTCTCCGACCACCTCTGGCGGAACCTGGTCGCAGGACCGTGCGACGAAGCTCCCGAGAGCATCTTCCTCGCCGGCTGGCCCAAGGTCGCTCCAGACCTCGTAGACGAGACGCTGCTCATCGAGGTCGAGGAGGTTCGCCGGGTCGTCGGCCTCGGGCATTCCGCCCGCCAGCAGGCGGGTCGAAAGGTGCGCCAGCCGCTTCGCCGGATGCTGGTCGAGGGAGCCCGCGCATCCACGGCCCACTTCGAGGAGATCAAGGCCGAGCTCCGTGTGAAGGAGCTCGAGTTCGGACCGGTCGAAGGTACGTATCTGCGCGTGAAGCCGAACCTCCCGGTTCTCGGGCCCCGCCTGGGGAAGGAGCTCGCGACGATCCGTGCGGAGCTTCGAGAGGGGCGGTTCGAGGACCTCGGTGGAGGGAGCTTCCGCGTTGCCGGTCACGAGCTCGGGCCAGACGACGTCTTCGTCGAGAGGCTGGCGCCGGAGGGCTGGGTGTTTGCGTCGGACGACGGCCTCGCGGTCGCGCTCGACACGCGCCTCGACCCTGAGCTCGAGCTCGAAGGACGCGTGCTCGACCTCATCCATGCGATCCAGCTCATGCGGAAGGAGGCGGGGCTCGACGTGACCGACAGGATCGTCTTGACCCTGCCCGGGAGCGTGGACGATGTGCTCCAGCACGCCGACTGGATCAAGCAGGAGACGCTCGCCACCCGGATCGATCAGGGCGACGTGCTCGGCATCGCCAAGGCTTAGCTAAGCGGCCGTCGCTCGCGCACCGAGCTCCGCCGGGAGCTTGAAGGAGACGTTCTCCTCCTCACCGGACGCGGTCTCGACCACGACGTCGCCGCGTGCTCGAAACCAACTGACGACGCGGCGGACGAGCACTTCGGGCGCAGAGGCGCCACAGGTGATTCCGACGGTCTCGACTCCGGAGAGCCAGCTTTCCTCGATTTCCGACTCGTCCTCGATCAGATGAGCGGTGACGTCGTCGCGGCGTGCGACCTCGACCAGGCGCTTCGAGTTGGAGCTGTCCGCGGACCCGAGCACGAGCAGGAGATCGATCCCCCCGAGGATCCGCTTGACTGCACGCTGGCGGTTCGTGGTCGCGTAGCAAATGTCCTCGCGCCTCGGAGCCTCAATGGCGGGAAAGCGGGCCTGCAGGACGCCGATGATCGTCTCTGTCTCGTCGACCGACAGCGTCGTCTGCGTGACATATGCGAGCGGTCGGTCGCGGGGCAGCTCGAGCACGCGGGCCTGGTCGATGTTCTCGACGAGGACGATCGCCTCCGGCGCTTCCCCGAACGTGCCTTCGACTTCCTCGTGGCCGGCGTGGCCGATTAGGACGATGGAGTAGCCGCGGGCGGCGAAGCGTCGCACCTCCGAGTGCACCTTCGTGACGAGCGGGCACGTCGCGTCGATCGTCCTTAGACCGAGTCTCCGGGCGTTCGCACGGACGGCGGGAGAGACGCCGTGGGCGGAGAAGACGATCTCGGCTCCGGTCGGGGCGTCCTCCTCGCTGCCCACGAAGATCGCGCCGCGCCCCTCGAGCTCGCGGACGACATGCGTGTTGTGGACGATGCGCTTGCGCACGTAGACGGGTGCTCCACGCTGGCGAAGCGCCTGCTCGACCGTCTCGATCGCCCGTTCGACCCCAGCGCAGTACCCACGTGGAGTCGCAAGAAGGATCCGCTTTACCACCGGCGGCCACTGTAGTCAGGGGCCTGTTCAGCTCGGGTTAAGGAAGGCCCGCCACTCGGGGGGTTGTGCGGCGGGCCTTCCAGAATGCGTACCGCGGCTTTCATAGCCAGGACACGAGCCACGGTCGCATCGCCCAGTAGCGCCACCGTATCCAGCGCGCTTCCGGCTGCCAATAGGCCTACCGGCCCATCTTCGCAAGCCATGCGACCCGGGCTTGTTGCAAGGGAAATCGTGGACGGAGGCTGGTTGTCCTCCCTATCATCAGAGTGCCCAGTGACGAACGAGACAACGACGTTGCTCATCAATACGGTGCCGCTTCTCGTTGCCGCGGTGCTGTATCTCGCGCTGGCCGCGCTCTTGCTTCGCTCCTTGCTCGGAGCCCACAGGCGGCCGACGGCGTCCGGCCTCGCGCTGTGGCTGCTCTTTACGATCGTGGGGATCACGACTGCCGTTCTCGGAGTGGTCAAGCTCGGGGACTCGGAGCCGCTCGCTTTCTCCAGCCCTTGGCCCGCGTTTTCCCTGACGCTCCTGGTCGTGGTGCCAGCTGTCCTTCTCCTGACGAGGTCCGATCGCGAGTTGCTCGTCGATCCAGCCGGGCGGGTGCGGGCGGCCGAAGAGGCCGCCGGCGAGCGGGAGCGCGAGGCGGGGGCGATGTCACGCCTCTCGAGTGCACTCTCGCGCTCGCTGAGCGCGAGAGACGCGTCCGAGAACCTGTTCGACGAGCTCGAGCGTTCGCTGGGAGTCGAAGCGGCGCTCCTTGCCGTCGTGGACGACGCGGAGCGCCGTGCGACCGGGTTCGCCGCCAGGGGCGCCGACGAGAACTGGTGGAAAGGGGTCGATATCGACCTCGTGGAGGATCCGGGCGGGATCGCGGCCGTGGCGCGGGAGCGGGCCGCGTTTGCCGTCTACGACGTCGAGGCGGCACCGCATGTGAGCCGCGCCCTCGACACGGTGCCGGCGAAGAGCGCCGCCTTCCT
>JBDTRS010000150.1:0-2773 GCA_039931575.1 Gaiellaceae bacterium | reverse complement strand
GTCCAGTCGATCGTGTGGGCGTTCAACCCCGAAGCCGAGACGGTGCTCGAGGCGATTCGCGCGGGGGCCTGCGGCGTGCTCGACAAGCGAATCGCGGCGCCCGCGCTGATTCGGTCCCTCCGCGGGGTTATGCAGGGGGAGGCGCCCCTCGCACGTGATCTGACCTCGCGCATGATCGCAGCGATCCACACTCTCGAGCAGACGCAACGGGCGCGCGACCGCGCGGCGGTCCTCTCGACCCGCGAGCGGGAGATTCTCGAGTTCGTAGCTCAGGGCGCCCACAACAAACAGATCGCTTCCGCGCTGACGATCTCCGAGTTCACCGTCAAGCGTCACGTTCAGAACATTCTCCGCAAGCTCGAGCTCCCTTCCCGTCGTGCCGCCGGGGGCATCTATTTGGCGGCGTACGGGCCTGAACGGGCCCTCAGCGCAAACGGCCGGTCGGTATGACCCGGGTCGCAATCGCCTCCCCGCTCGTTGCGGTGGTCTGCTGTACCCCGATCATTGCTGAGGCGCTTGCGGCGGCGCTCGACGGCTTCGCGGAGGTGAAGTCCTTTCCCGGCTGCCGCGGCCTGACGGCTGCGCTCCTCGGCTCGATGCAGCCCGACGCTGTCATCGTCGAGAGCGACGAAGACGCGGCCGCCGCCGCCGCCTACACCCGTGGGTCGAAGACACCAGTGGTTCACATCTCGCTGGCGGACCAGCGCTTGCGCATCTGGCGGCAGGGGTCATGGACTGATCAAGAAGCCCACGAAACCTCGCCGGAGGCAGTTCGTAACGCGGTCCTCTCGTCGCTGTATGCGAGGGAGGTGGCGCGATGAACGTGACCGAGCGCACCGCTTTCGTGCAGGGCGCAGTTCTCTACGACGAGATGAACGCGATCGTCGATGACCGCACGCTCGAGATTCTCGCTCACCGGCGGAAGACCGCGAAGATCCGGCGCCGAGGCTGGCTCGTGCGCCGCGTGCTCCTCGCCGCCGACCTTGCGGGGCTCGTGGCTGCTTTTGCGATTGCCCAGTTTTTGTTCGGGCTGCGAGAGTCGGCCGTCGACCTGGTCGGTCCGCAGGCGGAGCTCCTCCTCTTCGCGCTGACGCTTCCCGGCTGGATCGTCGTGGCCAAGGTCTACGGCCTCTACGACCGGGACGAGGAGCGCACCGACCATTCCACGGTCGACGATTTCGTCGGCGTCTTCCATCTCATCACGATCGGAACGTGGCTCTTCTTTGCTTCCGCGTGGGTAACCGGCGTCGCCCAACCCTCGGTTCCGAAGCTGCTGGCCTTCTGGCTCCTGGCCGTGGCGCTGGTCTCGCTCGCGCGCGCATCGGGTCGTGCGCTCGCCCGACGGAGCCTCACCTACGTACAGAACACGGTCATCGTCGGCGCGGGCGACGTGGGCCAACTCGTCGCCAAGAAGATCCTCCAGCACCCGGAGTACGGGCTCAACATCGTGGGCTTCCTCGATTCGGCGCCCCGGGAGCGCCGGGCCGATCTCGAGCACCTGACGATCCTTGGCCCAATCGAGCGGCTCCCCGCGACGGTGCGCCTTTTCGATGTCGAACGCGTCATCTTTGCGTTCTCTAGCGATTCGCACGACCAGGGCCTCGACCTCATGCGTTCGCTCAAGGACCTCGACGTCCAGATCGACATCGTCCCGCGCTTCTTCGACATGGTCGGGCCCAGCGTTGGCATCCACACGATTGAGGGACTGCCCCTCGTCGGCCTGCCGCCGCTTCAGCTTTCGCGCTCGTCCCGCTTCCTCAAGCGAGCGATGGACTTGGGCCTGTCAGTCGTCGGGCTAGTCCTCCTGGCGCCCCTCTTCGTGTTGATCGCGCTCGCGATCAAGTTCGACTCGCGCGGCCCCGTGTTCTTCCGGCAGACGCGGATGGGCGCCGGCGACAAGACCTTCCGCATGTGGAAGTTCCGCACGATGGCCGCTGATGCGGACGAGCATAAAGCTGAAATCGCGCATCTGAACAAGCACGCGACGAACGGCGGCGACGGGCGCATGTTCAAGGTGCCGGACGACCCGCGCACTACCGCAGTCGGCCGTTTCCTGAGGCGCTACTCGCTCGACGAGCTACCGCAACTCTTCAACGTTCTTCGCGGTCAGATGAGCCTCGTGGGCCCGCGTCCGTTGATCCTCGACGAAGACGAACAGGTCCACGATTGGGCTCGCCAGCGCCTTGCTCTGAAGCCGGGCCTGACAGGCCATTGGCAGGTGCTCGGGCGAAGCGAGATTCCCTTCGAGGAGATGGTTCGTCTCGACTATCTCTATGTAACGAGTTGGTCGCTCTTCGGCGATCTCAAACTTGTTTTTAAGACCCTGCCTGCCGTCCTACGGACGCGCGAGGCGTACTAGGCGATGCCGAGCGAGGTTACAGCCGCCGTTCTCGGCGTCACTTGCTACGTGGGAAGTCTGGAGCAGGCGGCCGAGGCGGTCGTCGACCGGGCGTTGACCGGCGGCGGTGGCTACGCCTGTCTCGCGAACGTCCACGTCGTGACGACGGCTCAGAATCAGCCGGCGCTCAAGCAAGCGCTTCACCAAGCCTGGATGGTGTTTCCGGACGGCGCTCCAGTCGCCTGGCTGGCCGGGCGAACAGCAAAGAGCTCGTCCGAACGAATTGCCGGCTCGGAGCTAATGGAAAGCGTGATCGCCGAGGGCCAAAAAAGCGGCCTGCGGCATTTCCTGTTCGGCTCGACGCCTGAGGTGCTGGAGAAACTCGAGGAGCGCCTCCTTTCCCTTTATCCCGGCGCGCGCATCGTCGGCTTGCTT
>JBDTRS010000149.1:0-2914 GCA_039931575.1 Gaiellaceae bacterium | reverse complement strand
ATGAAAGTCTCCTGCCAGGAGGTCTTCGGCCCCGTCTGCACGGTCTCCCCGTACGACTCGCTGGAGGAGGCCTTCGACCTCGCCAACGGCACGGAGTACGGGCTCCAGGCCGGTATCTTCACGAGCAACGTCCGCTCGGCCCTCGGCGCCGCCGCGAAGCTCGAGTTCGGCGGGGTCACGATCAACGAGGCGCCGACCTTCCGCGCCGACCAGATGCCCTACGGCGGGACCAAGGCCTCGGGAAACACGAAAGAAGGGCCGCACTACACGGTGCGGGAGATGACCGAGGAGCGCCTTGTCGTCATCGCTGAGTAAGGCGCGGAGCCTGGGATAGACTCGGGCCGGAGATGACGGCCCGTCGCTTCTCGCTCTTCGCGCGCAGGCCGCCTGCTCCGCCCGAACTCGCGGTGGACGAGGGCGGGGAAGTGGCGCCGGCACCGCCGCCTCCCGAACCGCCGCCTCCACTCACGCCTGCGGCATCGCTTCGCGAACGCCGGTCGCTGGTCCGCCGCCGCGAGATCGAGATCCGGGACGTTGGCGGGCTCGCGGTCGAGATGGTGCGCCGCGACCGCTTCAAGCCCGACCTGCTGGTCAGCCGCGCCTCCGAGGTGCTCGAGCTCGAACACCGGATCCACGAGCTCGATGCGTTCCTGGCCGCGAGCGAAGGCGTTCCCCGAGCCATGCGGACGGCGACGCTCTGCAAGTGCGGTGCCCCGCTCGTTCGCGGAGCGCACTTCTGTGCCCATTGCGGGCGCCCGGCCGTCGAGACGGCGCCGGTCGTCGCCTGCGATCACTGCGGGAATCCGCTGCCCGCCGAGGCGAACTTCTGCTCCGTCTGCGGCAACTCGGTCGCAGCCGACGAACTCGCGGACACCCAGGGGCGTATCGACGAGACGCTGGTGGCGCCCGGCGCCCAGGAGCCCAAAGAGAGCTAGTGGTCTCGCGCCCGCCTCTTCCACCCGATCCCGGGGCACCGGAGGTGCCCCCCGAAGGGCCTGCATGCCCGCGCTGCGGAGCGCCTCACGATCTCTATCAGGAGTATTGCCTCGAGTGCGGCGCGCGCCTTCCGGGGGCACAGATCCCCGCCGCGTTCGTGCGGACCGAGATGTGGTCGCGCGATTCTCCCGCCTGGCTCTGGGCAGCTCTGCTAGCGCTCTTCTTGGTGGCGCTGGTCGCAGGTGCGATCGCGGCGGTGGCTGCTACCAACAAAGATCCCAAGGGACGGCTCGTGGTGTCGACCGGGCTCGGAACAACAGCGACGGTGGGGACGATCAATCCGGGCACCGAGACCATCGGCTCCACTGCGTCGATCGAGACGATCACCAGCCCGACCACGCAGACGATCGCGACGCTCGACACCTCCACGCTGACCACGACCACGACCTCTACCACCGTCACGACGACGCCGTCGGCAAACATCCGCTCGTGGCCCCCGGGCAGGGAGGGCTACACCGTGGTGCTTGCTTCGGTCGAGACCTCCAAGGGCCGCGCTGCCGCCGAGCAAAAAGCGAACCAGGCCATCACCAACGGACTCACGGACGTCGGAATCCTGAACTCAGCGGACTTCCTGACGCTGAACCCCGGGTACTACGTCGTGTTCAAAGGCGTCTACGACTCGGCGGGCGCGGCCCAGAGCGGTCTTACCACTGCGCGGTCCTCCGGATTCCCCCTCGCGTACGTCCGCGAGGTCAGCCCGTAGCGCGCGCGTTTGGAACCACTGCGGCGGGGCACTTTGTAACACAGCTTTGGGGTGTGTAGACTCGCGTTGGCGGCCGAGTGCGGGCTCCCGCTTAACGCCAAGTTAACGTTTTTTTGCAGGGATTTAACTGAAGGGAACGATAATGGCACCGGAACCCGCTGACGAGAGGATGCTCTTCCGTATGTATCAGTACTCGAGAGCCATTTATCGCTCGATCAAACACCTCATCGACCCCTATGTGGCGGCAGACACGCAGGCCGAATATCGCCGGGACGTCCTGGCCGCGTGCGAGGAGACGGTCGAGCGTCTCGCCAAGGATCCCCGTTATTTCGCTCGGCCCGAGCGAACGCTGTTTCAGGACATCCGGCGCTACTTCCCGATCACGCAGCAGGCGCAGGTCGCCTGGGCAGTCAGCGAGGGCATCGGCGCCGCGGTCGACTTCATCGAGGAGCAGATCGAGTCCGGCGCCTACGACGGCGGCGTCTCCCGCTGCCGGGCGACGACGCGAAAAGGGAAGCCCTGCCAGAGGGCGCCCCTCCCCGAGCGCGAGTACTGCCCCTCGCACCAGCACCTCGAGACTCGCAAGGCGGCGTGAACGCGCCAGCCGCCTTCGCGGCTGGACGCTCCTTTAGCGTTACTGGACGGAGCTTCAGGCCCGTTCTAGGCACACTCTTCGTCAACCGGCCCCGAACCCGATAGGTAGGGGGCGACTCGGCGTTGCTAGTGCTCGAGCGCTAACTGCCGGTAGGGATCGAGGTTCGCGACACTGACGCCCACCAGTCGTAGCGCGCCGGGACGGTCCGCAAGCGCCCGGTCGAGCAGGCTGCAGGCAATCTCGCCGATCCTCGTGCCGTCGTCTGTGCCAACTTCCAGGGTCGCCGACCGGCTGCGGATCGAGAAGTCCGGGTAGCGGACCTTCGTCGTGACCGTACGGGCTGCGTGCCCGGTCTCGAGCAGCCGCTCCGCCACGCGCCCCGACATGCGCCGGAGCTCGTCGTATAGCTGCTCCCGGTCGGAGACGTCCCGGGCGAAGGTCTCCTCGTGGCCGATCGAGACGCTCTCGGTCGCGAACTCGAGTCCGCGAAGGTCGATGCCCCGCGCTCGATCCCGTAAGACCTGACCGACCTTGCCGGGTAGGAGCCGGCGGAGGTGCTCGTCGTCGAGAGCCGCGAAGTCGCCGATCGTCCTGAGCCCCGCGGCACGGAGGCGCTCGTC
>JBDTRS010000148.1:0-2980 GCA_039931575.1 Gaiellaceae bacterium | reverse complement strand
AGACGAAGAGGACGAGGAACAGGACGAGCTGGCGCTCGCCCCAGCTCCACCAGACGCCCCAGGAGATCCGGGCCCAGATCGAGCCGGTCACGAGCGTGAGGATCCCGAAGATGACGCCCATGTGCACGGCCGTGTAGCTCTCGAGGTCGTACCGCGCCTCGCGTGTCCAGAGGAGTCGCAGCGCTTTCCACGCCCCCCACCCGAAGCACGCGTAGGCCGTGAGAGCGACGGGGACGTGGATGTAGAAGATGCGCTGGCTGAAGCCCTGGTCGACATCGCCGGGAACCCAGTAGAACGCGAGAACGATCCCGGCGAGAAGGAGGAGGGCGGCCGTCGAAGCGAGCGCGACGCCGCGGTTATTCCGTAACCACATACTCAAAGCTGGCCCAGGACAGGATCGCAAAAAGTAGGTCGTAGAGGGTGAGGAAGCCGAGGTACCGTAGCGGGTCCTCTGCGACTGTTGCTCCGACACCGCCGACGATCACGGGAATGGCGAGCGGGAGAAAGAGAAGCGGGAGCAGGAGCTCGCGCGCCCGACTCGCAGCGGCCATGGCCGCCAGGAGCGTTCCGACAGCGGCGATCCCGACATCGGCCAGGAACACGGCCGCGACCAGGGTCGCGTCCACCGGCGCGAAGAACAGCGCGAAAGCAGGAAGCGCGACCGCTTCCGCCAGGAGCAGGAACGTCATCACGCTAGCCCCCTTCGCGAGCCAGATCGCGCTCCGGTCGCACGGGGCGAGGACAAGACCGTCGAGGAGCCGCTGTTCCCGCTCTGCCGCGAAGGCGCGGGTCAGACCCAGGAGCGCCGTGAAGACGATCGCGACCCAGAGCAGCCCGCCGGCGGCGAGGTCCGGCGAGTCGGACGGAAGCGCGAAGTGGAAGACGACGAGCGTCGAGACCACGAAGAGGAGCATCGCCGGCAGAGTGTCGCGAGAGCGCAGCTCGAGAAGGATGTCCTTGCGCGCGAGCGCGACGACATCGCCGAAGTAGTTCACGCCGCCCTCACGAGGTCGAGGCGGCTCGTCGCGAGCTTCCCGATCCGGTCCGGCTCGTGCGTCGAGACGAGGATCGTTCGTACGCTCCGGAGCGCCTCGAGCTCCGCGTCGAGAAGCATTGCGCCCGCCGGATCGAGGCCGGTGTACGGCTCATCGAGAAGCAAGAGGCGCGGCTCGTGGAGAAGGGCCCGGCAGAGCGCGAGCCGCTGCACCATGCCGCGCGAGAAGACCGAGACGCGCTCGTGACGCGCCTCCCAGAGCAGGAACCGCTCCAGGAGCATGCCGATCCGCTCCCGTCGCTCCGGCACGCGGTAGAGGCGGCCATAGAGATCGAGGTTCTCGAGGGCGGTCAGCTCCCGGTAGACGAGTGGCTCGTGGGCCAGATATCCGATCTCGCCGCGGCCGACGGCGACGTCGATCGTCCCGCCGGTGGGCGTGAGAAGCCCCGCGCACAGCCCGAGGAGCGTCGACTTCCCGGAGCCGTTCGGCCCCGTGACAACGAGAAAGTCCCGGTCTCCGACGTCGAGGTCGAGGCCTCGAAGGATCCTCTTGGCACCGAAGCGGCGCTCGAGACCACGGGCGACGATCACGTGCTCACGTCTGACTGTGTTCAGTTGCCTGATCGGCCAACAGCCCAAGCGCATGCCCGAGCGCCGGCCGCAGGACGGCAAACCCGTCCCTGCACCCGCCGGGCGAGCCCGGAAGATTCACGATCAGGGTACGTCCCAGGGTGCCGGCGGTACCGCGTGAGAGAAGCCCGTGCGGAGTGCGGCGAATCGCATCGGCGCGCACGGCCTCGCCGATGCCGGGCGCAGGCCGCTCCAGAACGCTCGCCGTCGCTTCCGGAGTCACGTCCCTCGGGGCGACCCCGGTGCCGCCAGTCGTCAAGACCAGGGCGACAACCGCCGAAAGCTCGCGGAGCGCTGTCGCAATCGCTTCCTGCTCGTCCGGAACTACGTGCCGCACCACCTCGTGCCCCTCGGCCCGAAGCAGCGACTCGAGCTCGTCTCCGCTCAGGTCCTCACGCTCGCCAGCGGAAACGCCGTCCGAGACGGTGAGCACCGCCGCTCTCACGCCGGGCCCTTGACCTTCTCGAGCAGCCGGACCTCCTCGACCACCATGTCCTTGTCGACCGCCTTCGCCATGTCGTAGACGGTGAGCGCGGCGACCGACACGGCGGTCAGTGCCTCCATCTCGACGCCGGTCTGCGCAGTCGTCTCGGCCGTCGCCTCGATCGACACACCCTCATGCTCGACGACGAGCCGAACGTCCACATGCGCGAGTGGAAGCGGATGGCAGAGCGGAATCAGCTCCGCCGTCCGCTTGGCAGCCATGATGCCGGCGATCTGGGCGGTGGCCAGAGCGTCGCCCTTCGGAAGCGCGCGGAGCGCCGCCGCCGTGTCCTCATGCATCCGGACGAAGCCGCGAGCCGTCGCACGCCGCCGCTCGAGCGGCTTCTCCCCCACATCGACCATGCTGACCGCCCCCTTCTCGTCCACGTGGCTGAGCTTCGCGCCGTCGGGGCGAGACACCGGAATCAGTGTACCCGCGCGGTTGCCACGGCTTCATCGAGGTCAGTGAGTTGCGTCTCGATCCACCGGGTGATGTCGTGACTACCCACCCAGTCGCGGATCGCGTCGATCCTTGCAGCGCGCTCCGCCTGTGGCATCGTGATCGCCGTGTGAATCGCCTCGGCTTGGCCCGCCACGTCGAACGGGTTGATCGAGACTGTCCAGTCGGCCAACTCGTCGTGCGCGCCGGTGTTCTCCGAGAGGATCACGACCCCGTCTCTCACGTTGACGAGGGGCGCCTCCTTCGCGACGAGGTTCATGCCATCGAAGATCGCATTCACGAGCAAGACGTCGAACTGCTTGTAGGCAGCGACGGCCTGCGGGAAGTTGTCCTGGATCTGAAGATCGACCGGCTTCCATCCCGGCCGCTGAAAGCGGTCGTTCAGAGCCCTCGCTGCCCGCTGGATCGCCCCG
>JBDTRS010000147.1:0-3008 GCA_039931575.1 Gaiellaceae bacterium | reverse complement strand
ATCCTTGGTGGCGTGGAGATTCGCCACGACGATGACACGCATTCGGTCACGCACGTGAACAGCCTGGCAGAGACGGCGGTTCCAGGCCCAGTCGAGGCGCTCCTGAAGCGAGAGCCGGCGAGCTCGAGCCTCCACTGACCTGAAGGGCTCCGGGTTCAAGCGGATGGATCGCGGCCGGCCGACGAGCTCGAGCCGGCGAGAGAGGAGCAGCGCATTGGCCTGACCGGTCAGAAGCGATCGCAGGCGGCGAGGGCTTCGCTCGGTGAGCTTCCGTGCAAGCGGACCTCCGAGCGGCAGCATCGCCACGGCGGAGACGGCCGTCATGCCGCTCCACGCTTCGAGTCGTGCGAGCGCCCAGACAGGCACTTCCTGAAATGCGACCACGTCCGGGCCGTCGTCGACTGCCATGCGAACCATCCGCTCCAGGTGGAGCACGCCCGACGGCGGCGAGGTACGGCCGTGAAAGAGGTTCCAGGTTCGGACGAGGAGGCTCACGGACGCCATTACTGTAGGACGGTGCGCGTCACGCTCGTCGACCCGGGAGCGTTCACGATCCCGTACGACCACGCGCTCGCGTCGGCGCTCGCAGCTCGCGGGCTCGACGTCGAGCTGGTGACATCGCGCTTTCGCTTCGGCCGGGCACCCGAGCCCGACGGGTACACGCGCCGTGAGCTCTTCTATCCGGTGAGCTCCCGTCTCTTTCGTCGCTCGAGGCTGCGACTTCCGGTCCGCGCCGCGGAGCACCTTGTGGGCCTTGCCCGGCTCCGGCGCCTGCGCACGGACGTGCTCCACGTCCAGTGGGCACCGCTTCCGCCTGCGGACCTGCGCCTGCTTCCGCTCGGCGCGCCTTCGGTGATCACAGCGCACGACGTCCTCCCCAGACGCTGGGCCTCCAGACCCGATCACTGGCGCCGGCTCTATGGGCGGTTTGACCGCGTGATCGTCCACAGCGACCATGGCCGAAGCCGGCTCGTCGACGAGGTGGGCGTGGAATCCAACCTGATCCGCCTTATCCCCCACCCCGTCTTCCCGGGCTCGACCGCGTACGAAGACGACGGGCGGACGATTCTCTTCGTCGGCGTCATCCAGCCGTACAAGCAGCTCGACCACGTCCTGGAAGCGGCGGGTCGAATCGGTGCGCGCACCATCGTGGCCGGGGATCCCGCCATGGACATCTCGCGCTGGCTCAACCTTCCGAACGTCGAATGGCGTCTCGGCTACCTCGATGACGCCGACCTCGACCGCGCGCTACATCAGGCCACGGTTGCGGTCTTCGCCTACCGCCAGGAGCTCGACCAGAGCGGCGCTCTCCTCCGCGCCCTCGGCTCCGGTGTACCGGCGGTTTCCTACGACGTGGGCGGCATGGCCGAGCCCGTGCGGCGGTTCGGCGCCGGCGCAGTCGTTCCCGCGGACGATCGCGAGGCGCTCGCAGACGCCGCTCGGCGGCTACTCGAGGATGAAGCTGCGCTCGCCGGAGCGCGCGAAGGTGCGCGCCGCGCCGCCGCCGAGCTCACCTGGGAGGCCTCGGCAGAGGCGCACGAGGCCGTCTACGCGGAGATCTCGCGCTGAGCGCGGATCGTCGCTTCGAGGAGGTGGTCGGGCGCCAGCTCACGCTCTTCCGCCACGAGCAGGCCGAGCTGCTCTCCGAGGTGGAGGAAGCCCTCGCCGCCTACAACGGCGCCGATCGCGACGAAGCCGAGGAGCTCTAGGGCGAGTTCGTCGACCTTGTGGACACCGGTCGCGACGCCCTCGTCGAGATGCGAGACGCTTTTGCAGAGTCCCTCGACGACGAGGCGACCGAGGAGTACCGGCTCGTCTTCGACGACCTCGTGCGAACACGCCTCCCGCGCTACGGCTTGGAGCTCGACTAGAGGCGGCCCGCCCAACGACGGGAGCGCTGGGCCCGTCCAGAGCGGGCTCTGGCTCAAGAAATGCGTGCTCGCTCGCTTACAAACAGTGTGGATAGCCGTATCACTGACACACTCGACGGCTGTCACACTTTGGTACGTGGCCATGAGCGTCTTGATCGTCGACGACCATCCGAGCTTTCGAGCGACTGCGCGCGTCCTCCTCGAGTCGGAGGGCTTCGATGTCGTGGGTGAGGCTGAGGATGGATCGAGCGCCCTCGAGGCCGTGGGAGCGCTCCATCCGCAGATCGTCCTGCTCGACGTCCAACTCCCTGATCTCGACGGCTTTGAGGTCGCTGCGCGGCTCGCACAGCTGAACGGAGGTGCGCCGGCGGTCATCCTGACGTCCAGCCGGGACCGAGTGGACTTCGGCTCGCTCGTCGAGGAGAGCGGTGCCTGCGGGTTCGTGCCGAAGGCCGAACTGTCGGGCGCAGCGCTGCTCTCCCTGCTTAACTAAGGTCGCTATGAGGCTCCTCAGGACCGCCCTCTGGCCGGTCGCGCTACTCGCGGGTCTCGGCGCTCTCGCGCTCATCCTCACGAGCGAGCACGAAGAGACTCCCGTGATCACGGGAGTCCTCACGCTCCTTGTCGGCTGGTCGTTCGCGTTCAGTGGTCTGGTCGCGTGGCGCCGCCGCCCCTCGAACTTTTTCGGTGCGCTCATGGTCGCGGCGGGGCTCGCATGGTTCCTCCGCGCGGTGGTCGCCTCCGACGACGCCTTCGTGTTCACCCTAGGCCAGATCCTCCAGTACCTCGTCTTCGGGATCCTCGTTCACCTCCTCCTCGCCTATCCGCGCGGTGGTCTCGAGTCTCGCCTGGCGCGCATCCTTGTGACAGCGGCCTACCTGGAGGTGACGGTCGTTCAGATCGTGTACCTCCTCTTCGAACGTCCTCGGGCTCCGGGTTGCGTGAGCTGCCCCTCGAACCTGATTCTGCTCTCGGAGAACCACGGGGTTGCTGAGGGAATCCTCTTCGCGACCCGGGCGGGCGGGATCGTGATCGCCGGCCTTGTCGCCTGGATCTATACGACGCGGTGGCAAACCGCGACGCCGACGGCGCGACGCGTCCTCGGGCCGGTGCTCGCAACCGGGCTCCTGGCAACGG
>JBDTRS010000146.1:0-3031 GCA_039931575.1 Gaiellaceae bacterium | reverse complement strand
TAGGCTCGCTTCTTCGCCTGGTAGGCCTCGAGAGCCTCAGGTGAGTCGACGTCGCCGAGCGTCGGATGCGACGGCGCAACGTCTTCCCAGCCCGGCGGCTGGACGCCGAAGCGCTTGGCGAGGATGGCGATGAGGGAGCGCGTCTTCATCGGCCCGATGCCCGGGAGCTCGAGCAGGCGCCGCTCGAGGTCGCGACCGCTCTCGGCGTCCGTCCAGACTCGTGCCGCGTCTCCGTCGTACTCACTCGCGATCGCGGCGCAGAGCTCCTGCGTGCGGGTCGCCATCGTTCCGGGGAACCGGTGGAGCGCGGGGCGCTCGCGAAAGACTTGCTCGAGCTCGCGCGGATCGGTGCCGGCGATCGCGGCGGCGTCGAGCCTGCCGAGGCGGCGCTTCAGCTCGAGCGGGCCCGAGAAGGCCTTCTGCACCGGAACCTGCTGGTCGAGGACGAAACCGATCAGGAGGGCGAGCGGGCTCTCGGCGAGGAGCGCGTCAGCCTCGCCGTTGCCGGTGAAGTGGAGCTTGGCCGGCCGCGTCGTCGCCATGACGGCGATTCTATGCCCGCGGCCGGCTCAAGCTAGGAGATGTCGCCGCAGGCGACGTACGTGCCGGCGTCGGCTTCGGACTTGTGGACGTTCACTGCGAAGGTCGCGGCCTGCAGATCCTCGATGGTCACGGGAACCTCGGTCTCTGACGCCCCGTTCTCGACGTTGTTCAGGGCGTAGGCGACGTCACCCACGTCCGGACATGCACCGGTGTGGATGTGTGCCGGCTGCGGGTCCCCAGGTGGGTTGCTGAGCTCGATCGTCACCTTCGTCATGCCGTCGCCGGCAGGCGCGAGCGTCGCCGTGCCCGACTGGCCCGACCCGTTCTCCTCGGCGAGTGCGACCTCGACCGCTTCGCCCCCGGCTGTGTCGGTTGCGCCTGCAGGCGTCGTCGCCGCGCCTTCGTCGCCCCCACCGCAGCCCGCGAGCGCGAGGCTCGCCGCTGCGAGGACGAGGACGAAAACGAACCAGGTTCTTCTCGACATTTACCCTCCTCCGTTTGGACATCTGTACTTCCGGTGGGCGGGCAGATTCGGATTGCGAGCTAACCTGAAGACGTGAGCCCGCTCGCGCAATTCAGCCCTGAGATCCGCCGCTGGTTCGAGCAAACGTTCGACGCTCCGACTCCGGCCCAGGCGCTGGGCTGGCCCGCGATCGCTTCGGGCAAGCACACACTCATCCAGGCGCCGACCGGCTCCGGGAAGACTCTCGCCGCGTTCCTCTGGGCGCTCGACCGCGCCCAGCCGGGGGAGGGGATCCAGGTCCTCTACGTCAGCCCGCTCAAGGCCCTGAACTACGACGTGGAGCGCAATCTCCGCGGCCCGCTTGTGGGAATCGGCTCCGAGCTCTCGGTCGCCGTTCGCACCGGCGACACGCCGGCGAAGGAGCGCGCGGCGATGCTTCGCAAGCCTCCGGACATTCTCATCACGACCCCGGAATCGCTCTTCCTGCTCCTCACCTCGCGTGCCCGGGAGACGCTTCGCACCATCCGCTTCGTGATCGTCGACGAGGTGCACGCGCTAGCGGGAACGAAGCGCGGATCCCATCTCGCCCTCAGCCTCGAGCGGCTCGAGCGCCTCACGGCCGAGCCGCTCCAGCGCATCGGCCTGTCGGCGACGCAGCGCCCGCTCGACGAGATCGGCCGCTTCACGGCCGGCGGTCGCGAGATCGAGCTTGTGGACGCGGGCCGGGCGAAGCAGCTCGATCTCCGCGTCGTCGTCCCGGTGGAGGACATGCGCGAGCCCGGAGAGGGCAACTCGATCTGGCCGTCCATCTATCCGGAGCTCCTGCGGCTGGTCGAGGAGCACCGTTCGACGATCATCTTCGTCAACAACCGCCGCCTCGCCGAGCGTCTGGCGCTACGTCTGAACGAGCTGGCGGATACGCATCCGCGTTCAGACAGACGCGCCCACCAAGAGATCGCACGGGCACATCACGGGTCTCTGTCCCGCGAGCAGCGGGTCGAGGTCGAGGAGCTTCTGAAGCGCGGGCAGATTCCGGCACTCGTGGCGACCTCGTCGCTCGAGCTTGGAATCGACATGGGCGCCGTCGACCTGGTCATCCAGGTCGAGTCGCCGAAGTCGGTCGCCCGCGGACTCCAGCGCGTGGGACGGGCCGGGCACCGGCTCGACGAGCCGTCGAAGGGCCGGATCTTCCCCAAGTTCCGAGCCGATCTCCTCGAGTCGGCGGTCGTCGTCGCCCGCATGCGCGCAGGCGCGATCGAGGAGACAAAGATCCCGCGGAACCCGCTCGACGTGCTCGCGCAGCAGATCGTGGCAATCGCGGCGGATGAGGAGATCTCGGTGGACGAGCTCCACGACCTCATCCGCTCGGCATACCCCTTCCGCGACCTGTCCCGGAAGCAGCTCGAGAACGTCCTCGACATGCTCGCCGGACGCTATCCGTCGGAGGAGTTCGCCGAGCTTCGCCCCCGCATCGTCTGGGACCGGATCGGCGGAGTCATCCGCGGACGCGAAGGTGCCCGGCGGCTCGCCGTCACGAATGCGGGAACGATTCCCGACCGTGGTCTCTTCGGCGTCTACCTCGTGGAAGGCGGCGGCCGCGTGGGCGAGCTCGACGAGGAGATGGTGTACGAGGCGCGCGCAGGCCAGACCTTCCTCCTCGGCGCTTCGACGTGGCGCATCGAGGAGATCACGCGAGACCGAGTTCTCGTCTCGCCCGCGCCCGGGATCCCCGGTCTCGTCCCCTTCTGGAAGGGCGAAGGAGTCGGGCGACCGTACGAGCTCGGCGAGGCAATCGGCCGGACAGCCCGCGAGCTCGTCGGCCTCGACGACGAGGGCGCGCGCAAGCGTCTCGAGGATGACCACGCCCTCGACGAGCGGGCCGCGCAAAACCTCCTCACCTACCTGCGGGAGCAGGAAGCGGCGACCGGCGTGGTTCCGTCCGACAAGACCGTCGTCGTCGAGCGCTTCCGCGACGAGATCGGTGACTGGCGGCTGTGCGTCCTGACCCCGTTCGGCGGGCGCGTG
>JBDTRS010000145.1:0-3298 GCA_039931575.1 Gaiellaceae bacterium | reverse complement strand
GTCCTCGCTGATCCCCGGGGAGGGCAGCACGGCCGAGGGGAGCCCCAGCCGGTCGATCCGCTCACGGCCGGGCGCGCGCCCGTCGGCGTAGGCGTGGACGATCAGCTCAGCGCCGCACTGGAGCGCGCGGTCGGAGACAGAGTCCATGTCGCCCACGATCACATGCGGTTTGTAGCCGGCCTCGAGCAGTGCGTCCGCCCCGCCGTCGACCCCCACGAGCACCGGCTTGAAGTCGCGGATGTAGGGACGGACGATGCGAAGGTCGCGCTTCATGCCCGGGCCGCGGGCGACCACGAGCGCGTGCCGGTCGCGGAAGCGAGTCTTCACCTGCGGCAGCCGCACCCCCTCGGTAAGGAGCTTGGCCTCCTCACGCAGATAGAGAAGCGTGTTCTCGGCGAAGTTCTCGAGCGCCTCGGTGACGCGCCCGCGCTGGTCGGCGAGCGCCTGCACGAGCTCCTGCTCGGTGAGCATCCTCCCCGCTGCCAGCCGGGTGCCGTTGCGGAACAGGCTCGCGCCGCGGACGACGAGGGATTCGCCGTCCTTCACCTCCTCGAAGAGATCCGTACCGCCGTTCACGTCGATGAGGCGAACGCCCGCGCGCACGAGCTCGAGCGGCCCGGCGTTCGGGTAGCGGCCGCTCACCGAGGGCGCGACGTTCACGACCACGCGCACGTTCGAGGCCAGGAGCTCCTCGACGGAGACGCGGTCGAGGTCGCGGTGGTCGATGATCGCGATGTCGTCTGGCCCGATGCGCTTGACGAGCCGCTTCGTGCGGCGGTCGAGCCGCGCCGTGCCGGTGAACTCGACAAAGCTCACTGGCGTACTGCTTCGATGAACTCCGCTCCTCCGAGCATGCGCTCCACCTCTTCCCTCCTGGAGGATTCTGCCAACCGCTCGATGCGGGTGTGGGTCGGGTCTCCAGGAACCTTCTCGACCCGGAAGTGGACCTCGGCGACGCTCGCGATCTGCGGCAGGTGCGTGATGGTGAGGATCTGGGCCCGCTCCGCGAGGCGCGCGAGCGCATCCGCGACGGCGTGCGCAGTGCGTCCGCCGATCCCCGCGTCGATCTCGTCGAAGACGATCGTGGGCTCGCCCGCCCCTGCGTGGGCCACCGCCCGCAGCGCGAGCGCAATCCGCGAGAGCTCGCCGCCCGAGGCCGTCTCTGCGACGGGCGCGAACGGAAGGCCGGGGTTGGGCCTGATCTGGAACGAGACCTCGTCGAGGCCGCTCGGCCCCTGGTCGCGCGCGGCGAGATCGGCGCGAAACTCCCCGTCCCCCATGCCGAGCCCCTGAAGCTCGGCGGCGACCGCAACGGCGAACGGCCGGGCCGCGCCGGCACGCGCCTGCGAGAGCGCCGAAGCCAGCTCGGCGCTCCGCTTGAGGGCCTCCTCGACTGCCTCTTTCGCCCCCTCCAGCGGGTCGGTGCCCGACTCGTAGGAAGCGAGCTCCGCGTGGGCCGTCTCGGCCCGGGCGAGCAGCTCCTCGTAGCTGGCGGCGCCGAAGCGCCGGCGTGCGTCCGCGATGCGCTCGAGCTCGCCCTCGACGCCCTCGAGCCCGCCGGGATCGGCTTCGAGAGCGGCGAGGAATCCCCTTAGTGACGAAGCCGCTTCCTTGATCCGCACCTCGGCCTCGCCGAGGTTCGCGTATTCCACCTGCAGCTCGGGCGCCAGGGCCGTTACGGGCATGAGCTCGTTCGCGGCCTTGGCGACGAGGTCGGCTGCGCCCGTGTCGGCGTGTTCGGGAGCGAGCGCCTCGGCAGCCGCGGTCGCCGCCTCGGCCAGCTCGGTCACGTGCCGCAGGCGCTCCCGCTCGCCTCGGAGGGATTCCTCCGTGTCGGCGGCGAGCCCTGCCGTTCGCTCCACGAGCAGGCGCAGCTCCTCGATCCGCTCGGCGCGGCCCGCCTCTGCCCGACTGAGCTCGTCCAGTCGCCGGCGCGCGGCTGCAAGCTCTCGCCAGGCGCGTGCGTGCTCCCCACGCCGCCGCAGCTGCTCGCCGCCCACGAACGCGTCGAGAACGTCGAGCTGGAACGCCGGCCGCGCCAGCCTGCGCTGCTCGAACTGGCCCGACATCGCGAGCAGGCGCTCGATCAGCGCCGCGAGCTCCTCCCGGGGGACGGCCCTGCCCCAGGCGTAGGCCCGCGTGCGCCCATCGGCGAAGACTCGCCGCGCAGCGACGAGCCCTTCCTCGGATTCCGGACGAAGCTCGGCAAGTGCCTCGAAGGCATCGTCCTCCAGGATGCCCTCTGGAAGGTCGAGCTCGGCCTCGACGTAGGCCTCGGTCGCCCCGGGGCCGAGGTACCCCGCATCCCCGGGGGCACCGAGCAGGAGGCCGATCGCCTGCGCCAGGATCGTCTTGCCGGCGCCCGTCTCGCCGGTGACGGCGTTCAGGCCGGGCCCGAACAGGAGCTCGGCCTCGCGGATGAGGACGAAGTTCTCGATGCGGAGCCGCTGGAGCATCGACCCTTAAGGGAAGACCGCGTGGTAGCGGGAGAAGAAGGTCACGTCGGGAAGGACTGCGAGGGCGGCGGTCCGGTCACCGATCCCGACCTTCATGGACGCGGACGGCTCGAGCTCTCCAACGGCGTTTCCGTCGACGAGCACTGTCACTTGCTGGCCGGAGGAACGGTTGGTCACGGTCAGATCCGGTCCGCGCGGGAGCACGAGAGGACGGGCATGAAGCGAATGCGGGGCGACGAACGTGATCGCCATCGCCTCGAGGCCCCACATCATCACCGGCCCTCCGTTCGAGAGGTTGTAGGCGGTCGATCCCGAGGGTGTGCAGCAGATGAGCCCGTCGCAAGGCTGGGCGCCGAGCTCCTCGCCGCCGACTTCCCAGCCGAGCTCGACCATCCGTCCGGGCTGGGAGCTCGTCACGACCACGTCGTTGACCGCCACCTCGTCCCCCGTGGCCAGCGAAGCGGCGAGCGTGCAGAGCTCGACGACACGGAATTCCCCGGCGAAGACGCGCACGAGCCCTTCCTCGAGCCGCTCACCCTCCACGCTCGTGAGAAACCCCACGCGCCCGAAGTTGACCCCGAACACCGGGATCCCCTTACCGAGCGTGGCGCGGAGGGCGCGCAGCATCGTCCCGTCACCTCCGAGGGCGATGACGATGTCCGGGGCGCCGTCGTCGAGGGGACAGAGCTCGATCCCCGCTTCGGCCGCGACCCGCTCGACGCGGCCGGCGGCATCGCCGATCCTCTCCGGAAAGCCGTGGGTGAAGACGGCTGCGCGCGTGACGGTCGCCCCCACGCTAGGCGGCGTCGGCGAGGTAGAGGAAGAACTCACGGTTTCCCTTT
>JBDTRS010000144.1:0-3301 GCA_039931575.1 Gaiellaceae bacterium | reverse complement strand
CCACAATCGCCTCGTTTGCACTTCGACCCCGTTCACCCCGTTCAAGACGAAGAGGCCGCCTTCCACGACCCTGAGCGCAGCGATCGAGTCGGCCTGAAAACCGGGGTCTCCGGGCGCGTCGATCAGGTTCAGCTTGCGGTCCTGCCAGTCGGCGTGGCAGATCGCCGCAGCGAGCGACATCTGCCGCTTCTGCTCGTCCTCGTCCCAGTCGGCAACCGTCGTTCCTTGCTCGACGGCGCCCAGGCGGTTCGTTGCCCCCGCCTGAAAGAGGATCGCCTCGACCAGCGACGTCTTCCCCGTTCCGCGGTGACCGACGACCGCAACGTTGCGGATCTTGCTCGGCTCGGAAACTGGCACGGCAAGCGAGTCTAGCGGCTTGCCGAAGCGGTAGTGCTAGCTCCTCTACTCCTGCGCCTGCCGTGTAACCGAGGAGGAGAGCCGAGCCTTCAAACGGAGAACGGCCTTGGTGTGCAGCTGCGAAACCCGGGACTCGGTCACTCCGAGCACCTCGCCGATCTCCCGCAGCGTCAGCTCCTCGTAGTAGTAGAGGGTGACGACGAGCTTCTCCCGCTCGGGCAGTCGGGAGATCGCTTCCCCCAGCGCCTCGCGGAGCTCGGTCTGGGCCATCGCAGACTGGGGCTCCGCCGCGTCTGGATCCTCGATCGTGTCGATGAGAGCGACCGCATCGCCGCTCGACCCCGGGCTCGCCCAGAGCTCGTCGAGCGCCGCCATGGACGAGCGCGAGATCTCGAGCAGCGATTCCTGGAACTCCTCCTCGGTGATGCCGAGCTTCGCGGCGATCTCCTCGTCTGTCGGCGCGCGGGTCAGCCGCGACTCGAGGTCGACGATCGCGCGCTCGATGTCGCGCGCGCGGGCGCGAACGGAGCGCGGCACCCAGTCCATCGAGCGGAGCTCGTCGATGATCGACCCCTTGATACGGGCGATCGCGTAGGTCTCGAACTTGATGTCGCGAGCAGGGTCGAAGCGCTCGATCGCCCCGATCAGGCCGAGCAGCCCGTACGAGACGAGGTCGCCCTCGTCCACGTGCGCGGGGAGCCCGCTTCCCAGGCGTCCCGCGACGTACTTGACGAGCGGCGCGTAGGTGAGGATGAGCCGGTCGCGGAGGCCACGGTCTCCGGTCCGCTTGAACTCCTGCCAGAGGACGCGCGTATCGGTCGCCTGCTCGGCCATCGCCCCGGGAGAATAAGCCTCCTAGCGGAGGCTCCGGTAGGCCAGCTCTCCCATCCAGAGGGCAAGAGCGGCCGCGGCGAGCGCAATCACCCAGGCACCGCCGCCCTTTCGGGCCGCAAAGAACGCAATCGCCGCGAATCCGGCGGCGAGAAGAAGGAAGAGGGCACCCAGGGGCCTGCGTCGCACCTGGGTATCATGCGCTTCGCCTAGGGCCGTAGCTCAACTGGCAGAGCACCGGTCTCCAAAACCGGGGGTTGGAGGTTCGAGTCCTCCCGGCCCTGTAGCGCTTGAACGCTAGGAATCCCGCTCGGTGTGCGGGGTTGCGGTCCTTCTAGCGTCCCTCTCATTCGTCCGCTCAAGTCCGCTGGAATCCGCCCGAAACTGGCCCCGACTGGCCCACAACTGGCCCGCAGAGGAGACCTGCCCGAACTCGCCGAGCACTTGACCGTGGCCTCGGCCGCGAGGGAGCATCACGACCTACAGATGCTCCAATGGTCAACGCATGAGGGGAAGGTGCTCGGCTCCTGGTTCGATCGTGGTCGAGCATGGCCTGCGTTTCACCGCAGTGTGGAAGTCGTCGCCTATGACCGGGCCTTCGTGGAACGCGAAGAGGTGGCTGGTCCGGTTTGGGTCATCTACACGGACGAGGGCGATTATCTTCAGCACTGGGCGACAACTTTCCTGGGCGACTCGGAAATGAAAGCCTTCTACTGGAACGTGTGGAACGCCCTAAAGGACGCCGAGAGGTGGGTGCGGTCCGAGCAGCTCGCCGCACTTTCCGACGGACGCCGTCGTGTCCGAAAACTCTCAGGCTGGGAGCTCATTAGCGACCGCTGGTTCGAGTTTCGCCTCCGCAAGCGGTACGACAGCCCAGCGACTCGGGAGTTCATGGAACTTCTTGGAGGCGTGGAGGTGAGAGTGGACGGTGGCGGGCGCCTGCTGCCGCGGAAAACGGCCGTCACTTCAGACGACGCTTTGACCTAGACCGCCGGTTGCGTTCTGCCGCGCCGCCGTGTCGGCACGCTTGAGGAAAGCATCTAGCATCGCCGCCGCCTCGGCCGCGTGTCCGTCGAGCAGGTGCCGGTAGCGGTCGGTCTCTCGCCCTCGTGGTCGTCCCAGCCGCGGCATACGTGGATCCGCCCGCCGGCCATGTCGACGTCCTCCCAGCGCAGCCCGCGAAGCTCGCCGCGGCGCAGGCCAGCGTAGAAGGCGGTCCCGTACAGCGGGCGTAGGTCAGCGGGGAGCGCTGCGAGAAGCTGGGCCGCCTCACCGGGAGAAGCGATCCGCTCGCGCCGTCCGGTCACCGCCGGGAGCTCAAGCCCCTCGAGCGGGTTCGCCGCTACGAGCCCGCGGGCACGCGCGCGACGATAGAGCGGCCGAACGGCCGTCAGGACGTTCCGCACCTTGGAGGCCGAGAGGCCGGCCCCGACGAGGCGATCGGCAAGCGCCTGGAAGTCGTGAGGGGCGAGGTCGCCGAGGCGTGCGCCGCCGAGCTCGGGCAAAACGTACCGCTCGAGGTCTGAGCGATAGCCGCGAATGGCACTCGGCTTGTACGGCCGGCCGGAGCGATTCAGGACCTCGCGCCGCTCGGCACCGTCGAGAAACTCGTCCGCGGCGAGGCGCAGCGTCGGGCTCGGCAATCCGGAGCTCCTCTGCGGTACAGACTGCACCTCGAAACTTTGGGTCGGCTGCTCGTCGAAGGAGGGGGCCTGCGCGAGAAAGCGGGCGAGCCGCGCGGCCTCCGTCTCCTCGAGCGAGGCTGCAGCGTCGACGTGGAGCCGGCTGCGCTCCGAGTCGCTCCAGACGCTGAATCGCACTTCCGCTTCGTGGTGCTCGTCTCCGAAGTAGCGAGAGACGCGCAGGGCCTTGGGGTTCCCTTGCTCGGTCGCGCTGCCGGGGAAGAACTCCGTCATCTTGATGCGTAGCGGAGCGGCACAACAAGATCGCCATCGTCCTGTACGCGGCAGTGGTCGTCTTCCAGTTGGCTATTTCATCGGGCTCGTCCGAGACTGACTCGGCCAGGCGAGCGGCTACGATGGGCTCGCTGCCCTCTTAGCTCAGTTGGTAGAGCACCTCCATGGTAAGGAGGGGGTCTCCGGTTCGAGTCCGG
>JBDTRS010000143.1:0-3396 GCA_039931575.1 Gaiellaceae bacterium | reverse complement strand
AGGAGCTCCTGGCGTCTCTTCCGGGCGAAGGTCATTTCGCAGCGCGCCTCGATGTCACCGCCGCCGAGAGTTGCCGGTCCTTTGTCGAAAGCGCGATCAGCGCTTTCGACAAGATCGACATCCTCGTGAACAACGCGGGCCTCGCCCTCGGACGCGCGTCGATCGTGGACGGGAGCGACGAGGACGACGCGCGCATGTTCGACACGAACGTGCTCGGGCTCGTCCGCATGACCCGCCTCGTCCTCCCGCACATGGAGGACGGCCGCGGCCACGTCGTCAACCTCGGTTCGTGGGCGGGGCACGAGGCCTACCCGCAGGGAGGGATGTACGTCGGCTCCAAGACCGCCGTCCTCGCCCTGACCCGGGTTATGCGCAGAGAGCTCGTCGGGCGCATCAAAGTGACGACCGTCGATCCCGGCATGGTTGGGGACACGGAGTTTTCCGACGTCCGCTTCGGCGGCGACCAGGAGCGGAAGGCCGCCGTCTACCAGGGCGTCGAGTACCTCAAGCCCACCGATGTCGCGAGCTGCATTATCTTCGCGGTCACGCGCCCCGACTACATGGTCGTCGACGAGATGGTGATCAAGCCCCTTCAGCAGGCGAGCCAGGACCAGATCGTCCGTCACTAGGTTGGCGCTGACCATTCTCGAAGGCTCGACTTTCTGCGTCTCCGACGAACGGGGCGACATCGTCGACCCCGTCATGGGCCTCTTCGCGAACGACACCCGCTTCCTCTCCCGCTGGGTGCTGACGATCAACGGAGTGCGGCCGCTCAGCCTCTCGTCCGACAAGGTCGAGTACTTCTCGGCCGCGTTCTACCTTCGCAATCCGCTGGCCGGCGGTCTCGCGCAGGACGTCCTCTCGATCGGGCGCGACCGCTTCGTCGGCGACGGGATGCAGGAGCACATCGTCGTCCAGAACCACTCTTCCGAGCAGATCGAGTTCGAGCTCGCGCTCGAGGCGGGAACGGACTTCGCAGACATTTTCGCCGTCAAGGAGTACGACTACGCGCTCGGCCACCCCGACCACGCTCCTCCGCTGCCCGACCTGGTGCCGTCCGCCTACGAGTCCGACGGCAACCAGTTCGTCTTTGCGGACGACTCGAAATGCCTGACTCAGGTTCTCCTCTCCGAGCGGGGCGAGGTGGACGGGAGGAGGATTCGCTACCGCATCGTGCTCGGCCCGCGCGAGTCCTGGCGCCTCCGCGTCGACGTCGTCCTGGCGACGGACGGGGTGCGGACGGCGCCGGAGCGGGCCGAGCGGCGGTTCGGCGAGGAGCTCACACGCGTGCGCTCGTCGCTTTCCGCCTGGCATCTGCGGGTTCCGCAGCTCCGGGCGTCCTGGGACGAGCTCGGATTCAGCTTCGCGCAGTCCGTCGCCGACATCGCCTCGCTCCGCATGGACGAAGACCCACGGGTCCCCGGACAGCTTCCCGCTGCCGGCATGCCGTGGTTCATGACCGTGTTCGGCCGCGACACGCTGATCACGTGCCTTCAGACTCTGCTCTTCGGCCCCGAGCTCGCCCACAGCGCGCTGCGCGTGCTCGCCGAGCTGCAGGCGACCGAGGATGACTCGACAATCGACGCCGAGCCGGGGAAGATCGTGCACGAGGTGCGCCACGGCAAGGGCGCGGACGCCTGGTTTCCGCGCTACTACGGAACCGCTGACGCGACGCCGCTCTACCTCGTCCTCCTCTCAGAGGTGTGGCGGTGGACCGACGACGCCGCGCTCGTCCGCGAGCTCCGCGAGCCGGCCATGCGCGCCCTCCGGTGGATCGACGAGTTCGGAGATCTCGACGGGGACGGGTTCGTCGAGTACCGACGCCGCTCCGAGCGCGGTCTGGTCAATCAGTCCTGGAAGGACTCCGGCGACTCTCAGCGCTTCGCGGACGGGCGCCTGGCCGAGGCGTCGATCGCCCCCTGCGAGGTGCAGGGCTACGTCTACGACGCCAAGCGGCGGACAGCGGAGCTGGCCCGCGAGGTCTGGCGGGAGCGTGAGCTGGCCGAGCGCCTCGACCGCGAGGCCGAGGAGCTCCGCGCCCGCTTCCACGAAGCCTTCTGGTGCGAGGGACGCGGCGGCTACTACGCCCTCGCGCTCGACGGCGAGAAGCGCCGGGTGGACTCGCTCACGTCGAACATCGGCCATCTCCTGTGGAGCGGGATCGTCCAACCGGACCACCTCCAGTCGATCGTCGACCAGCTCATGGGAGAGGACCTCTGGTCGGGCTGGGGCGTGCGGACGATGTCCGCCGCCGATGTCGCCTTCAACCCGCTCTCGTATCACAACGGAACGGTGTGGCCGCACGACAACTCCCTGATCGCGTGGGGCCTCGCACGAAGCGCACGCTGGCCGGAGGCACACAGGATCGCCCGGCGCATGCTGAGCGCGGCCGGTCATTTCGGACACCAGCTCCCTGAGGTGTTCGCCGGCTTCTCGCGGGCGGCGACGCCGTTTCCGATCGCCTATCCGACCGCGGCCCGACCGCAGGCCTGGGCCGCGGGAACCCCGGTTTTGCTGCTGCAGGTCCTGCTCGGCCTTCGGCCTGACCCGCGCAGGCAGGCGCTCGTGAGCGACGCGCCCCCCGACTTGCCTTCGTGGGTCGGCAGCCTCAAGCTCTCGGGCGTACGAGCCTTCGACCGAACGTGGGAGATTCATCTCGACGGCGGGCATGTAGAAGTTGTAGAGGCCGAATGAAGATCGCGATCCTGAGCCCCGTCTGGTTCCCGGTGCCGCCGACCCGCTACGGGGGCATCGAGTGGATCGTCTCCCTGCTCGCAGAGGGCCTCGTCCGCGCGGGCCATGACGTGACGCTCTTCGCCTCGGGAGACTCGAGCACGAGCGCGAAGCTCGAGGCCGTCTACAAGGAGGCGCCGTCGGACAAGATCGGCACGACGCACTACGAGCTACGCCACGCGCTCTCCTGCTTCGAGCGAGCGGGGGATTTCGACGTCATCAACGATCACTCCGGGCCGCTGGGGGCGACGCTGGGGGGCACCGTCGAGACTGCCGTCGTCCACACCGTGCACGGGCCGCTCGGCGGCGAGCCCGGGCTCGTCTACGAGTCGCTTGCGCGCGTGGCCCCCCGCGTCGGCCTCATCTCGCTCTCCATGAACCAGCGCAAGCCGCTCCCGGAGCTGAACTGGGTCGCCAACTGCCCGAACGCCCTCGAGCTCGAGGTCTATCCCGTCAGCCCTCACCGCGGTGACTACCTCCTCTTCCTCGGTCGCATGAGCGCCGACAAGGGCGCCCATCGCGCTATCGAGGTGGCGAAGGAGGCGGGACTTCCGCTGCTCCTCGCGGGGAAGATGCAGGACGCGGCCGAGAAGGAGTACTTCGAGGCGCACGTGCGGCCGAACCTCGGCTACGGGATCGAGTATCTCGGCGAGGTCGACCACA
>JBDTRS010000142.1:0-3398 GCA_039931575.1 Gaiellaceae bacterium | reverse complement strand
CGCCAGATGTACTCGATGTTCGTGTCGGAGAACGTGTAGTAGTCGTTGTCCCAGTCCATCCACATTCCGAGGCGCTTCGACTGGTCGGTGATGACCTCGGAGTACTCGGCGACGGACTGCTTGCACTTCTCGGCGAAGGCAGCGAGCCCGTATTCCTCGATCTCGGGCTTGGAGTTCAACCCGAGCGCGCGCTCGACGTTGACCTCGACCCAGAGCCCCTGGCAGTCGAAACCGTTCTGATAGCGCTGGTCGAACCCCCGGAGCGCCTTGTAGCGCTGGAAGACGTCCTTGAGCGTGCGGCCCCAACAATGGTGGACGCCCATCGGGTTGTTGGCCGTGATCGGGCCGTCGACGAAGCTCCACTTGGGGCAGTCGCGATTCAGCTCCCGAAGCCGCTCGAACACCTGCTTTTCCTCCCACCAGGTGAGCACCTCACGTTCGAGAGCGGCGTGATCGGGTACGGAGGGAAGCGGCTGGAACATTTGCGGGTCAGTCTACGTTTCAAGGGTCATGGCAGACACAATCACGACAGACACATTCGACACCGAGGTGCTCGGGAGCGAGGGCCCCGTGCTCGTCGATTTTTGGGCGGAATGGTGCGGGCCCTGCCACGCGGTCGCGCCCGTTCTCGACCAGATCGCCGAGGAGCGCTCGGACCTGCGGCTGGTGAAGGTGAACATCGACGAGGAGCCTGAGCTCGCGCGCCGCTACGGCGTCATGAGCATCCCGACGATGATCCTCTTCGACTCCGGCGAGCCCAAGGCCGCCGCGATCGGCGCGCAGCCGAAGTCCATGCTCGAGAAGTCCCTCGGCCTGGCTGCACCCGCAGAGGCCTAGAGCCACCGCCCTGAGCGTCCTGGGGCGTCGTCAGGGCCTCGTAGGCCGGCTCTGCCGGGCGGGAGAGGCCCGCCCAGGCCGCTTAGTCTCGGTCTTCGAGGAAGGTCTGAAAGTCGGCCTGCTTGCGGAGATACGACTCGACGTCGGCGAGGCCCTCGGCCACGAACGCGTCGACCCACTCCTCCGTGAGGTCCTCGTCGATCCGGTGGTAGCCGCGCTCAGCCAAGTTGGCCGGATTATCGGCAGCGAGGCTGGAAACCTTCATGGGCCGAATGGCCCATTTGTGTTGCGCTAGAGACCCGATTTCCACGCCTCTAGAACCTCGTAGGTGTTCTGGAAGGCGATCTCACCACTCGGGGGAAGCTCATCCGGCCGAAACCACGCCACCTCGGCGACGTCGTCGGCGGGCTCCGGGTCGCCGACGACGATCCGCGCCGTCCAGTAGAGGTTGATCGTCCAGATGCCGTCGTCGCCGTAACGATCGGGCCACGCCCCGAAGAAGTCGAGCGGCTCGATCTCGACGCCGGTCTCCTCCCGGAGCTCTCGCGCGAGGGTCTCGAGCGGCCTCTCGCCCTCGTCCATGAACCCGCCGAGGAGGTCCCAAAGACCTCGGCCCGGATCGCCCGCCCGGCGGGCAAGCAGGATTCGGCCCTCATCGTCGAGGACGAGGGCGCTCACGGTCGGAGCGGGGTTGGCATAGACCGTGAGGCCGCACGAAGCGCAGGACGCCTTGGCATCCTCGAACTCGAGCCCGGCGCGGCAACGCGGGCAGCTCTTCCAGCCGTCGAAGAAGGGACTCCGTCCCATATACGATCGAGCCTATATGTCCACCGGAGAGCCACCCGAACCCGCCGGGGGAGCCCGGCTCCGCCGGGCGTGATCGGCAGGCGGCGAGGGTCGTGAGACATCAGAGCGCGACGGCGAATGAGCTAGCGCGAATCGCGGAGCTCGCGGGGGTCCCTGGCGAAACGCTGCTCCGCCTCGCCGAGCGGATGGAGCGCCGTGAGCTCGGCTCGGGCGAGACCCTCGAGGCTGAGACTCGGTTCGGCGTCGTCCTCGCCGGGATGCTTCGGGGCGACAGCGGCCTGCTTCGACCGGGCGACAGCTTCTCGGGCCGGGTGACCGCGGTCACGCCGGCGACGGTTGCGAGCTGCGAGCGCGCTGTCTACGACGAGATGCGCGACCGCGCGTAGCTCCGCGGCGTCTCTCCGCGCCGGCGAAGCCTCCGAAGCGACGAGCCCCGTCCCCAGGCCGAGATCGCGTCGGCGGCGGAGTTGAACCCTCCGAGCAGACGGAGGAAAAGGGCGGCAAAGAGGTAGCAGCCGAGGATGACGGCCAAGTGGCCCATGGCTCCCTCATCGTAGCTCCGCGAGGACGGCATCGGAGAGACGGGGCCACGCCTCCTTCGCCCATTCGCCGAAGTCGAGGTCGGTGAGCGATGCGCATGCGGCCGCGGCCTCCGGGTCGACCCAGAGAAACGTTCCCGAGCCGCCGAAGTGCCCGAACGTTCCGGGCGAGTTCGCCGTCCCGGTCCAGTGCGGCGACTTGGCGTCCCGGAGCTCGAAGCCGAGCCCCCAATCGAGCGGCTCGAAGCGTCCGAAATCGGGGAGAACGCCGACAAGGCCGGGGAAAGCGACCGTCGTAGCCTCGGCCAGCGTCTCGGGCGCGATCAGGGTCGGCGCTTGCAGCTCCCCGGCGAAGGCGAGCAGATCGGCAAGCGTTCCGTGGAGGCCCGCGGCAGCCGAGCCATCGAACCTCGTGCCCTCGAGGCCGAGCGGCTCGAGGACCGCGGCGGCGAGGTAGTCCCCGAACGGCATCTCGGCCCGGTCGGCGAGAAAGGAGCCCAGCACCTCGAAGCCGGTGTTGGAGTAGATGCGGCGCTCGCCGGGCTTCCCGATCGGGCGCTCGCCTTCGAAGGGGAGGCCCGAGGCGTGCGCCAGGAGATGACGGACCGTCGAGCCCGGAGGACCGGCCGGCTCGTCGAGGTCCAGGACTCCTTCTTCGGCCGCGACGAGGAGGGCGACCCCGGTGAAGAGCTTGGTCACGGACGCCCAGCGAAACTCGCGGTCGGCCTGGCCGCGCGTCCACTCGCGCCCGTCCGCGACCACCCCGGCCGCCTTGTTCTCCGCCGGCCAGCCGTCGATCTGGTCGAGGGCACGCATGGCGCGAGATACTAGTGATGTGGAGCGGCGCCTCATCTCGTCCGGCTCTCCCTACGAGGCGGTCGTCGGGTTCTCCCGCGCGGTGCGCGTCGGCGAGCACGTCTATTTAGCGGGGACGGCACCGGTGATGCCGGAGGGCGGCGACCCGCCGGCGGACGCCTACGGTCAGGCTCGGCGCTGCTTCGAGATCATCGCGGCCGCCCTCGAAGACGCGGGCGCCTCCCTCGCCGACGTCGTGCGAACGCGTGTCTACCTCGTTCGCGTCGAGGACTTCGAGGAAGTCGGACGCGCTCACGGGGAGGTCTTCTCGGACATCCGGCCCGCGAACACGACGCTCCTCGCCGGCGGGCTGGTCGATTCGCGCTGGCTCGTCGAGATCGAAGCCGAAGCAGTCGTGGG
>JBDTRS010000141.1:0-3472 GCA_039931575.1 Gaiellaceae bacterium | reverse complement strand
CGCGATCCTGATCTCCTACGAGGCGATCCGTTTCCGGGAGGCCCGGGCGCGGGTCCGAACGTCCGGCTAGGGGGCGGGCTCGTCTCGGCGGCCCCGGAGGGCCTTCCAGATCAGGTCGGCGTTCACGAGGACGAAGCCGGCCGACAGAAGGGGAAGCGCCGGGAGCCCGGAGACGTCCGTCCACACCGTCAGCGCCAGGGTCGTGCCGAACGAGAGCGTCATCGCGACCCAGGTCGGCAGCGTGCGAAGCGCGAATCGTGCGGTGGCCGCCAGGAAGAGCGAAAAGAAGAGCACATCGGGCAGTCCGAGCTGGGCCGACGAGTTCTCCCCGAGCACCGGGAAGGCGATGCTGAGGGCGTCGAAGACCTGGGGCTGCTGCTCGACGATGTGCTTCGTCGGCCCCCGCGCGACCGAGAAGATGTCGACCGGCGTGATCAGGACCGCGACGAGCAGGACGAGCCCGACGCTTTCGAAGAACTGGAGAAACCACCAACCGAGCAGCGCGACCGCCATGAACGTGGTCTGATTGGCGATCGGATCGGCCCCGGCGACCTCCAGCAGGATCGTGGCCGCGGCGAGCCCCAGTGCTAGGCCGAGGAGGGGCCAGGAGCCGAGCTCCTCACGGAAGGGGAGCGCGAGCAAGAGCAGGCAGAACGTCGCCGGGATGAGCAGGAGCCCGATGAAGACGACGTCCCAGGAGGTGGAGACGCTCGGGAGGTGCTCCGCCCACGCGTCGTAGGCGGCGAGCGCGAGGACGAGCGCTAGTAGGGGGGCAACTCGGACCACCAGGGGCCGAGTGCCTTGAAGGCTTCCCAAAAAGCCCGCTTTCCCGGCTGCTCGTCGAGCGAGGCGTCCACGTCGGGTGTCACCAGCGCGTCGATCGTCGGCGTGAACGACCTGATCGTGCCCGTCGCCGGGTCGATCGGGGTCGACAGGGGGAAGCTGATCGCGTTCAGGCATGCCAGGGCATCTTCACCCATGGCCACGACGATCTTCGGCTGGACGACGTGCAGCTCCCGTGCCAACCACCGCTGGGCCTCGTCCTCGTCTTCGCCCTCGTACTTGAGGCAGTTCGTCCCGTAGATGGCCGTCGGCTCCGCGCCGAGGCGCTGGATCGACTTGAGCACCGCCTGCCCGGCGCGCCCGAAAAAGGCGACTCCCTCGTGGATCTCCGACTCGCGCGGCGTGTGCTTCAGGAGAAAGACGTCGCCGAGCGGATGCCCCGACCCGAGGACGGGCGCCCGGTTCGCGCCGGCGGCCTGTGCGATCTCATGGCCGAGCTCGTTCATCTCGGCGATCGCCTTCTTGAGGTAGCGCTGGGAGAGTTCGTCAGTGGACACAGGCACGGGGGCAGCCTCTAGTTCGGGCCATGCTCGCCTCTTCCTACCGGACCGCGGCGCGGCCCCGTTTCTCGCGTGCCTGGGCAACCCATTTGAGGCCCTGGAGGTACACGAGCGACTTCGGCCGCCGGACGATCTCGGCTGAGCGGAGCGAGAGCAGGAACTCCTCGGGTGTCTCGAAGGCCCGCATCCGGACGAGCCCGGTTCCGATCCCCTGGATGACGTGGGCGTCGGAGCCTGCGCCCATCAGAAGGTTGTACTTGCGGGCGAAACGGAGGGCCTCGTCGTTGAACGTCTCCCGGAGCAGGCGGGCGTTGAACACCTCGAAGACGTCGATCTCGGCGAGATGGCGGTGGAGCGTCCGTGGATCGGGGATCGTGTGCATGCGGTCGAAGGGGTGCGGGAGGTAGACGAGCCCGCCCTGGTCCCGAATCGCCACGATCGTCTCCGCCATGGTCATCCCGCGCGGGATCTTCTCCTCGAGGAAGAGGCCGATCACCTCGCCGCGCTCGGTCTTCACCTCTTCGCCCGGGATGACGGTCAGCGCTCTGTCCTGGGCTAGCTCCACGGCCTCCTCCGCACCCGCGAAGACGTTGTGGTCGGTGACTGCGATCGCGCCCAGCCCCAGCTCCTCGGCGCGGTCGAGCACCTCGGCTACAGGCATGGAGCAGTCGTGGGAGTGCTCCGTGTGCAGGTGGAGGTCGGCGAGGACGAGCGGTCGGTCCGCTAGCGGGTCGGCCGGCCGGCGGGCATGGCGCTTGCGGCGAACGACGTTGCCGTAGATCTCTTCGAGCAGGTCGGCGAGCGCCCCGAAGCTCTCCGGCTCGGCGGCGAGACGCGCGGCCTGCGCCAGCTCCTCGCCCCAATCCTGGTCCTCGCCCAGGCGGGCGAGAACAGCCGTGACGAGCTCGGGCTGGTCTGCGGAACCCGCCGGGTCGAGGATCGGCACGCCGGAGCTCGCGGCCTCGAGCCTGAGCCTGTCCGAGCCACGCAGGGCTGGGACGAGAGCCGCCGCTCCGGACAGCTCCCGGGCGCGCGCCGTTTCGTCGAGCGCGCTGCGGGCGAGGACCCTTCCACGGAGCGCGCGCGGCACGTAGGGCCGACCGCTGAGCGTGCGGGTGCGGAGAACGACGAGCTCGAAGCCGGGCAGGTCTGCGAGCGAACGGGCCGCCGCCCGGTACCGCTGCGATTCGTCCGTCCGCCACTCGAGCACGATGCGTCGCTCGGGAGACGCAGGGCGAAACCGCTCCAGGTCGACTCCCTGCGGAAGGACCGTATAGTCGCCCGGAAAGCGCTCGCGTGCGGCTTCAGCGGCGGCGTCCCCGACCGCGGTCAGCGAGTCGATCCGGGCGAGCAGCTTCTCGCGTTGCGCGCGCCCGGGCGGATAGGCGAGGTGCTCCGGCGAGTGGAACGTCGCGACCGTGAAGCTCCTGGCCTGGCGAAGGGCTAGATACGAGAGGCTCGGGAGGCCCGGCTCGTGCGCGTGGACGACGTCGAAGCTGTCGGCCGCGAGCGCAAGCGCCAGGTTCGCACGGACTCCGACCGGAACGCCGAGATGGCTCCGCCGCGAGACCGGGATCGCCGGGCCGAGGGCAACCACTCCCTCGAGCGGTGTGCCGTCGCGCCCTAGTTGGCGCAGCGCCCGGCGGCCGGCTGCCAGCGCCGTGGCTCGGTTCGAAGGCGCGAGGATGACGACATCGTGGCCGCGGCGCCTCAGCTCCTCGGCGGCACCGGCGACGTGGTCGTTCACCGCGTGGGGCTGCGACCAGGCGAACGGCGTGACCATGCACACGCGCAGACCCATGATCACGATTCTAGATCGCCTTGGGGGGCTTTTCTGCGCTCGAGAACCTTCTCGGTCGGCACCGCGAAGCCGAAGCGCTCGTAGAGCTCGTGCGCATCGGTGGTGTGGAGGAGCCAGCCGACGTCTCGATGGGGGCCGTTCTCGACCAGCTCCCGCACGAGCTCGACCCCTAGCCCATGGCCGCGGACGTCCGGGTGGACGTACAGAGCGCGCTGGCCATGCTGGCCCCGGTCTGGGGCTTCCGGCCGCTGCTGGACATCGACGCCGAGCAGGCCCGGGACGACCTGGCCCGGGCCTCGGTGATGGCGCTGTCGTTCGTCGCCCAGTC
>JBDTRS010000140.1:0-3872 GCA_039931575.1 Gaiellaceae bacterium | reverse complement strand
GGCCCCGGAAGCCCTGAATCGGTGACTCCCTCCACCCGGGCTCCCCACTCCTCCGCCCGGCCGGAGACCTCGTCGACGACTCGGCGGTGCACCTCTGGATCCCGAACGACACCGCCCTTGCCCACCTCGGCACGCCCGGCCTCGAACTGCGGCTTGACGAGCACGAGCGCACGCCAGCCGGGCTCCGCGCAGCCGAGCGCCGGAGGCAGCGCCTTCGCAAGCGAGATGAAGGAGACGTCGCAGGTGATGAAGGTCGGGCGGAACGGAAGCTCAGCGCAGTCGAGTTCCCGCACGTTCTTGCGCTCGATCACGGTCACGCGCGGATCGTCGCGAAGCCGCGGGTGCAGCTGTCCGTAGCCCACGTCGAGAGCGCAGACGCGGGCGGCCCCGGCTTGCAAGAGGCAGTCGCTGAACCCGCCGGTGGAAGCGCCGACATCGAGGCAGTCCTCGCCGGCGACGTCCACGGAAAACGCCTCGAGAGCGTGGGCGAGCTTCTCGCCGCCGCGCGACACGAAGCGCGGGCCGGCCTCGACCTCGATCTCCACCGAGTCCTCGACCTGCTCGCCCGCCTTCGAATGCCCCGGGACGCGCCCCGCAAGAACGAGAGCCTGTGCCTGCGACCGGGTCTCGGCGAGACCTCGCTCGACCATGACCACGTCCAACCGCTTTTTCTTCACCCGGAGAGCGTAACGCCTGCCTTGCGCCGCAACTGTTGCGAGTTATGCGCGCCGCTCACGAATCGTGGCGACGAGCTCCGCCAGAACGCCGGTATCCCCGGGGAGCACGGCCAACCGTTCGTTCACGCGTGCCCGTGCTTCGTCCGCCAGAGCGCGGGCGCGCTCGAGGCCGTAGAGCGAGACGTAGGTGACCTTCCCGGCCGCCTCGTCCTTCCCCGGCGTCTTCCCGAGCTCGGCCGCGGTGCCGGTCGCGTCGAGAATGTCGTCGACGATCTGGAAGAGCAGGCCGACCTCGTCGGCGAAGGCGCGCCACGGGCCCTGGTCTTGCTCGGGGACTCCGCTGACGGCAAGCGCGCAGCCGACGCACGCTGCCAGCAAGCGGCCGGTCTTCAGGCGGTGAAGCTCCGCCAGACCGTCTCCGTCGAGGTCGCCGTCGGTCGTCACGTCGACGTACTGCCCGCCGATCATCCCCAGGGTTGCGGCGGCCAGCTCTCGCGCGGCAGCCGGGGACGGATAGCGGAGGACGAGCCGGAAAGCCTCAGTCAGCAGAGCGTCGCCGGCGAGGATCGCAACGCCTTCGCCGAAGCGCACGTGCGCGCTCGGCTGTCCCCGCCGCAGGTCGTCGTCGTCGAGGGCGGGGAGATCGTCATGGACGAGGCTGAACGTATGCACGAGCTCGAGCGCGCAAGCTGCGGGCAACAGGTCGTCCGGGCTCGAGCCGAGCGCCTCGCCCGTCGCAAGGCAGAGCACCGGACGGATGCGTTTCCCCCCTCCAAGCAGCGAATAGCGGAGCGCCGAGTCGAGCTCGCCGAGCTCGGCCGCGAAGGGCAGCTTTGCGAGGTACTCCTCGACGAGACCCCGCAGCTCGTCGGCAGCCCTCAAGCGGGCCCCTCGCGCCTTGCCCGCTCGATCTCGGCCTGGATCTCCTTGGCCAGGTCGGACAGGCTCTGGAGAACCTCGACGGCCTGCTCGGGGTTTTCCGTCGCCTCGAGCTGGGCGCGTGCCTTCTCCAGGCGACCGAGGAGATCCTGCAGACGGCCGACCGATTCCGGTTCCTGGGTGCTCACCGTTTCGCCTCCTTTGCGACCTTTCCGAGAATGCCGTTCACAAGCCGGCCTGCGTCGTCGGACGCGTAGCGCCGCGCGAGTCGGACAGCTTCGTCGATCGCAACTGGCACGGGCACCTCGTCGCGCTCGAGCTCGAACAGAGCAATTCGGAGGATGTTGCGTTCGAGCGCTCCCAGCCGCTCGACGCTCCAGTCGCTCGAGGCCTCGCCGATCTTCGCGTCGAGGGCTTGTGCCTCCGAAGAAACGCCCTCCGCCAGCTCCTGCGTGTAGGGCTCGAGCTTGCCCTCGTAGAGGGAGGCAAGAGGCTCTCCGGTGACATCGGACTGGTAGAGGACGAAGAGCGCGGCCCGGCGCGCGGCGCGGCGCCCGGCGCTCACGCGGCCTCTCCTCCCAGCGACAGGAGCGACGCACGCTCCTCGGCGAGAAAGCCGGTGTTGTAGCGGCCGCTCTTGAAGCCGTCGCTCGCAAGGATGTCGAGTGCGAGTGGGCGTGTAGTCGGGACGCCGTCGAGCTCGAGCTCGGTGAGCGCGCGGCGCGCCCTGGCAAGAGCCACGGGCCGATTTTCTCCCCACACGATCACCTTTGCCACCAGCGAGTCGTAGAACGGCGGGATCTCGTAGCCCTCTTCGACGTGCGTGTCGACGCGGACGCCCGGGCCGAGCGGGGGGCGAAAGCGAGTGACCGTTCCCGGTGCGGGCCGGAAGCCGGCGGCCGGATCCTCCGCGTTGATCCGAAACTCGATCGCATGCCCGGAGAGCGGAGCGCGGCCGCTAGCCGGCAGCCCGTCGCCGGCGGCGACGCCGAGCTGGCCGCGTGCAAGGTCGATCCCGGTCACGAGCTCCGTCACCGGATGCTCGACCTGCAGGCGCGTGTTCATCTCGATGAAGTAGAAGCGCCCGCCGGCGTCGAGCAGGAACTCGATCGTTCCGGCGCCCCGGTAGTCGAGCCGCTCGCAGGCGCGGCGGGCCGAGTCTTCCATCTCGGCGCGGATCTCGGGCGTGACTGCGGGAGACGGCGACTCTTCGACGAGCTTCTGGTGGCGCCTCTGGATGGAGCAGTCCCGCTCGCCGAGCGTGAGGACGCCGCCCTCGCCGTCGCCAAGCACCTGAATCTCGACGTGCCGCGCCCCGGCGACCGCCTTCTCGACATAGACAGAGCCGTCCCCGAAGGCCGATTGGGCTTCCGAGGACGCGGTCCGGTACGCGTCTTCCAGCTCGTCCGGACTGTCCACGAGCCGCATTCCACGGCCTCCGCCGCCCGCCGAGGCTTTGAGGAGGACTGGGAACCCGACCTCGCTCGCAACCTTCCGGGCCTGGTCGAGAGTGGCCGCTCCATCGGAGCCCGGGACGACCGGGACTCCCGCTTGGGCCATTGCGAGCTTGGCCTGAATCTTGTCGCCCATCGTCTCGATCGTCTCCGGCCGGGGGCCGATGAAGACGAGGTCGTTGTCCTCGCAGGCCAAGGCGAACGCCGCGTTCTCGGCAAGGAACCCCCAGCCCGGATGAACCGCCTCGCAATCCGTCGTCGTCGCGGCGGCGACGAGCGATGGAATCCGGAGGTAGCTCTCGGTCGGGAGCGGCGGCCCGATGTGAACCGCCTGGTCAGCCATGCGCACGTGCAGGGCTTCGCGGTCGGCCGTCGAGTAGACGGCAACGGTCTCGACGTCGAGCTCGCGACACGCACGGATGATGCGAACGGCGACCTCGCCGCGGTTGGCGATCAGGACGCGGCCGAACATCTCGCACGCTTCCGGCTCGCAACCGGCACAGTGCGCGCGCCACACGCGTGCCCGGCCGGATTAGGCTGAAAGTGGAGGGAGGCTCGCGGCGGCCCCCGAAATTCCTCGGCTCGAAAGGACACTAGAGCGCGTCGAGCGGCCGGCCGTTCAGCGGCTCCAGCTCGAACAGGACCTGGCCATATTCGACCGGCTGGGCATTCTCGACGCACACCTTCCGGACGACGGCTTCGACGTCTGCCTTGACCTCGTTCATCAGCTTCATCGCCTCGAGGATGCAGAGCGTCTGCCCCGGCTCGACCGCGTCTCCGACCTCGACGAACGGCGGCGCCCCGAGCTCGGGGGCGCGGTAGAACGTCCCGACCATCGGCGAGTCGACGCGGATCAGGTCGT
>JBDTRS010000139.1:0-3897 GCA_039931575.1 Gaiellaceae bacterium | reverse complement strand
GATCCGCGCGGAGCGGCGCACGATTCGAGCCAAGTCCTCCGCCCCGTAGTAATCGAGGCGATACGTCATCCCGAAGCGGTCCCGTAGCGGAGTCGTCAGGAGCCCTGTGCGCGTGGTCGCGCCGACCAGGGTGAAGGGCGGGAGATCGAGCGTGAGCGTCCGGGCTGCCGGGCCCTGCCCGACGATGATGTCCAGCCGGTAGTCCTCGAGCGCCGGGTACAGGATCTCCTCCACGGCCCGGTTGATGCGGTGGATCTCGTCGATGAAAAGAACGTCGCGCTCCTCGAGCGCGGTCAGGATCGCGGCCATGTCGCCCTTCCGCTCGAGCGCGGGCCCGGCGATGGAGCGGATCCCGACGCCGAGCTCCTCGCGGACAATGTAGGCGAGGCTCGTCTTCCCCAGCCCCGGCGGGCCGACGAGGAGGACGTGGTCGAGCGCCTCCCCTCTCCTCTTCGCCGCCTCGAGCGAGATCGCAAGCTGCTCCTTGATCCGCTCCTGCCCCACGAACTCGTCCAGGCTCCGCGGCCGGAGCGAACCGTCGAAATCCTCCTCCTCGGGAGCGAGGACCGCAGTGGTGACCCGCTCTTCGCTCATGCCGCGCGCAATGCCTCACGCACCCGCTCGGCCGGCGGAAGGTCGGGATCGACCGCGGCCAGGCGCTGCTCTGCCTCGATGAGCGAATAGCCGAGCTCGACGAGCGCGTCGCGTGCCACCGTGTGGCCGTCCCCGGCTCCGAGATGGGAAGCGGACTCGACGGCCGCGAGCGGTGTGATCTTCTCCTTCAGCTCGAGCACGACTCGCTGGGCCGTCTTCTTGCCGATGCCAGGAATCGTTTGGAAGAGCGCGTCGTCCTCGCGCACGATCGCGCGCCGCAGCTCAGCCGGCGAGTAGCCCGAAACGATCGCCAGCGCCACCTTCGGCCCGACACCGGAGACGGAGAGGAGCTGCTCGAAGAGCTCGCGTTCGCCCGCCTCCGCAAACCCGTACAGCTGCATGGCGTCCTCGCGCACGTGCAGGTGTGTCTCGAGGACGACTTCGTCCTGGCCGTCGGCCTTGCGGATCGCGGCCGGAGTGGCGAAGAGGCGGTAGCCGACTCCGCCCACGTCGAGGATCAGGCCTTCCGCGTCCCAGGCGACGGCTCGACCCCGCAGTCGCGCGATCATCGCGCGTTCCCCGCGAGGGCCAGGAGCGGCGGGGCCAGGGCGTGGCAGATCGCGACCGCGAGCGCGTCGGCCGCGTGATGGGGCCGCGGCAGCTCGGGAAGGCCGAGGATCGCCTTCACCATCCGCTGTACCTGGGCCTTCTCCGCCCGCCCGTAGCCGCACACCGCCTGCTTGACGCTCGCCGGCGGGTACTCGGTGCAGAAGACGCTAGCGGAGGCGCACGCGACGAGCGCGGCGCCGCGCGCTTGTCCGACGGAGAGCGCGGTGCGGGCGTCGGCGCCGACGAAGGACTCCTCGAGTACGACCGCCTCCGGCTCGTGGCGCTCGATGAGCTCGGCGACCGCGTCGTGGATCCGCTTCAAGCGCAGCTCGGGACGCTCGCGCGCAGGCGTCTGCCACCAGCCGAACTCGACCGCCTTGAGGCGGCCTCCGTTTGCTTGGACGATTCCGTATCCGCACGCTGCCGTTCCCGGGTCGATTCCGAGGACCTTCACGCATCGAGATTACGCACGGGAGCGGACGTTCCTCCCTGCACGGAAGGCTCAGAGCTCGTTTCAGAATGGGGCCTCGGTGCGGGGGTGCGGTGGGCGGTGCGAGGCCAGGACGCAGGGAGTGCTCGTATCAAAGAGATACGGGCACGACCGAGGACGCAGCATCGCGCCGTCGAACGCGGCCCGGCGACTCAGGTCTTCATTTTGAGACGGGGCTCTTAGGAGAGGATGTTCGCCTTGACGCCCGGGTGATCCGAGCACCACTCGCGCAGGTGGCTAAAGATCTTGAGCCGGTCTGCCGTCTCAGAGCGTTCGGCCTCGGACCAGAGCACCCGCACCTCACAGGTGTCAGGGGAGCGCGGCTCGCTCGGGCACCCGTTCTTGAGCAGGTAGCCGCGAAGATCTTCGAGCAGGCCCGGGTCGCTTACCTCGACGTTCATGGCGTCATTATCGGCACGAAGCGAGAGGAAAGATTAGGAAATTCCCCTTGCCAGTTGTCTACGTTGCCACCGCTTCGAGAATGCCTTCGGGGATGTCGAAGTTGGCGTAGACATCCTGGACGTCGTCGTTCTCCTCGAGCGCGTCGATCAGCCGGAGCAGCTTCTTGGCCGCGCTCTCTTCCTCGATCGGCACGGCGGTCTTCGGCAGCATGGTGAGCTCGGCCGACTCGTACGCGATGCCAGCGCGGTCGAGCGCCTCCCGGACCGCCGGGAGATTCTCGGCCGCCGAGATCACCTCGTAGCTCGATCCTTCGGGGGACACGTCCTCCGCCCCCGCGTCGGCCGCCACGAGCATCAGCTCGTCCTCGTCCGCCGAGTCGGGGACGAGCACGACTCCCTTGCGCTCGAACAGCCATGCAACCGACCCGGACTCCCCGAGATTGCCGTCGTGCTTGGCGAAGATGTGACGGACATCGGCCGCCGTGCGGTTGCGGTTGTCGGTCAGCGCCTCGACGAGCACGGCGACTCCGTTCGGGCCGTAGCCCTCGTACGCGATGTGCTCGTAGGTCTCGCCGTCGGAGGAGGTGCCGGCTCCGCGAGCGATCGCGCGTTCGATGTTGTCCTTCGGCATGGAATTGTCGCGGGCCTTCTGGACGGCCGTCGCGAGGGTCGCGTTCGCCTCTGGATCAGGGCCCCCCTGACGAGCGGCCACGATGATCGCGCGGGAGAGCTTCGAGAAGAGCTTGCCCCTCTTTGCATCCACCGCGCCCTTCTTGTGCTTGATGCTCGACCACTTGCTATGCCCCGACATGCATCTCCGCCCTGATCAGATCCAGGAAGCGCTCGTGCACCCGAGGGTCGTCCGTCAGCTCTGGATGGAACGACGCCACGATGTACTTCCCCTGCCGGAGGAGCACGGGCTCGCCGTCGAGCTCAGCGAGCACCTCGACGGCAGGGCCCACGTCAGCGACGCGGGGGGCGCGGATGAAGACGCCGCGCAACGGCTTCTCCTCCCCCTCGAGCGCGAGGTCCGCTTCGAAGCTCGCGACCTGTCTGCCGTAGGCGTTCCGCTCGACGCCGATGTCGACCTGCCCGAGAAGGCCGTCGCGCGCGAGCAGGATCATCCCGGCGCACGTGCCGAAGACGGGGGCGTCAAACCGGCGCAGCGGCTCCTCGAGGCCGTAGAGCCGGATGAGGCGGCCGATCGCCGTCGATTCGCCGCCCGGAACCACGAGCCCGTCGAGACCCTCGAGCTGCTTTGGTTTTCGCACCTCGACGGCGTCGACGCCGAGCCGGGCGAGCATGGCCGCGTGCTCGCGAAAGTTTCCCTGCAGGGCAAGAACGCCGATTCTCATGTCTTCGATTCTAGTGTCGGGCTACAGAAGCTCCGCGGCCGGGATCGTGTCACGACGCCGACGGGCAAGGAGCAGCGCGAGCCCGAGAAAGACCACTCCGAGCGCCGCGAAGATCAAGGGCCCGAGCCATTCGTGCCGGTGCGACTCGGAGTATCCACCCTCGAAGGAGAAGACGAACGGGAAGAGGTACGGGATAGGAAAGAACCCTTCGCCGATTGCGGACCATTTGGTCGCGAAGTGGCTGGCGGCCTGGAGCATGCCCCAGGCTCCCAGGACGATCCAGCTGGAGCGCGCCAGGCGATCACCAAGGGCGACGTACGCGAGGCCGGCCGCCCCGACGAGGATCCAATCGAGGTCTCCTTCGTGGAAGAACCACAGGAACCCGCCGCCGATCGTGAGCCCGGCGACCACATGGAGCCAAAAGCCGTTGACCCTCGACTCGCCCGAG
>JBDTRS010000138.1:0-3976 GCA_039931575.1 Gaiellaceae bacterium | reverse complement strand
ACTCGACGTGATCCACTCCGTGAAGACCATCCTCGTCTCGGGCCCGATATCCAGGCCGAGCCACCCGTCCGGGACGTCGTTCGCAGGTGCGACCCGGCTCTCAGCATCGGCGTCGAAGGAGGCAGCCGCGACCACATCGGTGGGAAGCACGAGCTTGTCGCCCGGCAACCGCTTGTGTGCTCCCTGTCTGGCCGAGAGCTCCTCGGCCATCTTGCCTCCGACGAGAACCGCATCCGCACGCTCCGAGAGCGATTCGAGGACGCCGATCTTGTCGTCCACCTTCGCACCTCCCACGATCGCGACGAACGGCTGCTCGGGTCCATCGAGCAGGCCGCCGAGCTCCTCCAGCTCCCGCTCGAGCAGGAAGCCCGCGTAGGCCGGCAGGAGATGCGCCACCCCCTCGGTTGAGGCATGCGCTCGGTGCGCCGAGCCGAAGGCGTCGTTGACATAGAGGTCTGCATGGGCGGCGAGCTCCTGCGCGACACCGGGGTCGTTGTTCGTCTCACCGGGCTGGAAGCGGGTGTTCTCGAGGAGACAGACCCGCTCGTCGTCCAGGAGCGTCCTGAGATGCTCCTCCACAGGCTTCATGGAGTACGCGGGATCCGGGCCTTTCGGACGCCCCAGGTGGGAGCAGAGAACCACTTCCGAGGCGCCCTCGCCGAGCAGGTAGAGGATCGTCGGCAGGGCGGCCCGGATCCGGGTGTCGTCGGCAACGCGCCCGTCCTCGAGCGGCACGTTGAAGTCAACGCGGACGAGGACGCGCTTGCCGGCCACATCCGCCTCCTGCACCGAGCGGGGCCGCCTCAAAGCAGGCGCTGGACTAGGTCGACCAACCGGCAGCTGAAGCCCCACTCGTTCAGCACGGGGGAACCCGTGGTTCCCCCGTGGGCCCCTCCTTCACAGCAATCTCTGGACTAGGTCGACCAACCGGCAGCTGAAGCCCCACTCGTTGTCGTACCAGGAGAAGACCTTGACCATGTTCTCGTTCGCCATGGTCAAGTCGCTGTCGAAGATCGACGAGTAGGGGCTGCCGACGATGTCGCTCGACACGAGGGGCTCGTCGGAGTACCGGAGGATGCCCTCGAGTGGGCCCTTGTCCGCCAGCTCGGCGAACCGCGCATTCACCTCGTCCCTGTCCACCTCACTGCCGAGGCGAACCACGAGGTCGACGATCGAGCCGACCGGGACGGGTGCTCGAACCGAGATTCCGTCCACCTTCCCTTTCAGCTCGGGGATCACGAGCCCGATCGCGCGGGCCGCCCCGGTCGACGTGGGAATCAGGTTGATGGCCGCGGCCCGGGCCCGACGCATGTCGCTGTGCGGCAGGTCGAGAATGCTCTGGTCGTTCGTGTACGCGTGAATCGTCGTCATGAACCCGACCTCGATCCCCCACGCGTCGTTCAGCACCTTCGCGAGCGGCGCGACGCAGTTCGTCGTGCAGGAGGCGTTCGAGATGATGCGGTGCGCCTCGCGGTCGTACGCGTCGTCGTTGACTCCCAGGACGAGCGTCACATCGGGATCCGTCGCCGGAGCGGAGATGACGACCTTCTCGGCGCCCGCGTCGAGATGGAGCTGGGCCTTGTCCCGCTTCGTGAAGAGGCCTGTCGACTCGATCGCCACTTCAACGCCGAGATCCTTCCACGGCAGCCTGGCGGGGTCGCGCTCGTTCAGGAGCTTGAGCTCCGTGTCTCCGCCAACGTGTATCGCGCCTTCGGCGGCCTCAACGTCCTCCCCGAGCGGTCCGAGGGTCGAGTCGTACTTGAGGAGGTGCGCCATCGTCTCGGCGTCGCCGAGGTCGTTCACGGCCACGATCTCGATGTCTGCACCCTGCTTTCGCGCAGCCCGGAAGAAGTTCCGGCCGATCCGGCCGAACCCGTTGATGCCTACGCGAACGCTCATCCGATCCCCTCTCGTGGCTGTGATCCGGCGCGCGATTGTACCGCGGCACGAGGTTCTTACGGTTCGAAACATGCATGGAACTCGCCCGGCGAATGTGGCAGACTCAATCCGAGCGGGTCCGTGCTCGTCCGGTGTTGGATTCAGACCCCGTCCGACACCAAGGTCCGGAGCGCGGTGTAAACCGGAGGGGGAGGTCGTCCTCGGAGCTTCCCCTCCGGCCCGCTCATTCATCTCTCTGCCAGACGCCGAAGGCGCTCAAGCCGCCGTTGCACAACCGCTTTCGTCGCGGGTGGCCTGCAACGGGCCGCCAGCTCACGGAGGGAAAGGGAGCGGTTGCGAAGCCGCAGCTCTGCCACCTCGCGCAGGTCCGGTGAGATGCGGTCGAGGCGTCCCTCCGCACGCAGGCGCTCGATCGCGCGGACCTGCTTCTCGGCTGCGCGGCTCGCCCGGACGAGGTTTGCGTGGTCGGCATTCGCCAGGCGGTTCGCGCGCGCGCGGGTGGAGCCCAGGACGCCCTGCTCGCCGAGGCGGATGGCGGCGTCGTGCGCGCCCAGGGACGCGAGCACGTCCGCGATCGTCTCGAGGCCCTTCGCGTAGGCGATCGCATGCCCGCGGCGCTCGCGCGTCGTCAGCCCGAGCTCGTCTCGGGCTGCAAGCTCGGCGAGGAGCTCGGCACCGGCGACCGTCCCCGTCCGAAACTCGAGATGCGCATGGCGAGGACCGCTCACCGAGCCGCCGGCGAGAAACGCTCCCCGCAAGTACGCGGCGCGGCAGCACGAACGCGAGACGACGCGCCTCGGGGGCCCGTCGAGCGGGGCGAGGCGAGCATCGAGGATCCCCGCCTCGTTCAATGTTTGCACGGCACGCGGCTCGTCACCGAGGTGAAGCTGGAAGCGTGTCGAGCGCTCGAAGGAGCGACTCCGAAAGGTGCGGATCTCGCAGGCGACGCCGTAGCCGCGGAGCAGCACGAATGCACGACGGGCCACGGCCGCGCCCGCGACGTCGAGATGGACTCCGATCCGGCCGGAGCCGCGGAGATGGACGCTTCCAGCCGTCCGCGCCAGCGCCGAGAGCTCTGCGAGGCGGCAGCACGGCTTGACGGGGTCGATGGCGGCGAGCTCGGAGCGAACCTCGTCAGAGAGCGCCAAGGGGCACCCCTTCGAGAGCGAGCAGGCGACGCTTGTAGTCGCTTCCGAGCGATCCGTAGGGGCCGATCCCCCCGGCCGAGACGACGCGGTGGCAGGGGAGGACAAGCGGGAACCGATTCCCGGCGCAGAACGTCCCCGCGGCCCGGTGTGCGTTCGGGTATCCGGCCACGATCGCCAGCTCTCCGTAGGTCACGGTGTCGCCGTACGGAACGCGCCGGAGGGCCTCGGCGACCGCACGCTGGAATGGTGTGCACCAGTCGAGCTCGACCGGGATCTCGTCGAAGGTGATCGGCTCGCCCGCAAAATACGCCTGTACCAGCTCCAGCACGGCAGAGGCCTTGCCCGCGCCCGCCGCAGGCGAAGTCGCCGCCCGCGGAAGCTCGTGGTAAACGAGCGCCCCGTCCTGGAGCCAGAGCTCGCCGACGCCCCAGCCCGGCACTTCGTACGGCTGCACTTGCACCCGAAATACAATGCCGGTCCGTGAGCGCCCCCGGGATCTTCCGCCTACCCACCCCCGTCAACGAGGTGCAGCGTGACTACGCGCCCGGCTCGCCCGAGCGGGAGAGTCTGCGGGTGCGCCTCGAGCAGATGAAGGGCGAGCGGCTCGAGATCCCGCTCGTGATCGGCGGCGAGGACGTCGAGACCGGGAAGACACGTGAGGCCGTGATGCCGCATGCGAAGGCTCATGTCCTTGCGGACGTCCACCAGGGCAGCGCGACGGAGGTCGCCCGAGCCATCGACGCGGCCGGAAAGGCCTGGCAAGACTGGCACCGCCTCCCGTGGGAGGAGCGGGCAGCCGTCTTCCTCCGGGCCGCCGAGCTCCTGGCAGGCCCCTGGCGCGACACGCTGAACTCCGCGACGATGCTCGGCCAGTCGAAGACCGCCCACCAGGCGGAGATCGACGCCGCCTGCGAGCTGATCGACTTCCT
>JBDTRS010000137.1:0-3982 GCA_039931575.1 Gaiellaceae bacterium | reverse complement strand
GTCAGCGAGCCTTCGTGGCCCGTGTTCATCGCCTGGAGCATGTCCAGGGTCTCGGGGCCGCGGACCTCGCCGACGATGATCCGGTCGGGGCGCATGCGCAGGGCGTTGCGGACGAGCTCGCGGATCTTGACCTCGCCCTGGCCTTCGATGTTGGGCGGGCGGGCCTCGAGCGTGATCACGTGCTCCTGCTGGAGCTGGAGCTCGGCTGCGTCCTCGATCGTGAGGATGCGCTCGTCGCCGGGGATATAGGCGGAGAGCGCGTTCAGGGTCGTCGTCTTACCCGTGCCCGTACCTCCTGAGACCAGGACGTTCAGCTTTCCCTGCACGCAGGCGGCCAGGAAGTGCGCCGACTTCGGCGTCACCGTGCCGAAGGTGATGAGGTCGTCCATCGTGTACGGGTCGCGGGAGAACTTGCGGATCGTGAGCGTCGGACCGCGGAGCGCGAGAGGCGGGATGATCGCGTTGACGCGGCTGCCGTCCGGCAGGCGGGCGTCGACCATCGGGGAGGCCTCGTCGACGCGGCGGCCGACCTGGGAGACGATCTTGTCGATGATGCGCAGAAGGTGCGCGTCGTCGACAAAGGTCGAGTCCGACAGCTCGATCTTGCCGGCGCGCTCGATGTAGATCCGGTCCGCCCCGTTGACCATGATCTCGGTCACGGAGTCGTCGCGGAGAAATGGCTCGAGCGGGCCGTAGCCGAGGATGTCGTCGGTGATCTCCCGGACGAGCTGCCTGCGCTCGTCGCGCGTGAGCGGCGTCCGGTCGAGGGCGAGCTGCTCCGTGACGGCCCGAAGGACGCGCTCGGAGAGGTCACCCGTCGTCTCGGCCGTGAAGAGCTCGGGGCCGAGCTTGGCAATACAGGCGTGATGAACGCGGGTCTTGAGCTCCGCGTACGGATCGGCGGCGCCGCGTTCGGGCGGCGGCGCAGCGGTCAGCGGCTCTGTGCGGGAGGCGGCAGCCTCGGCGAGGCTCGCGCCGCTTCCGTTCCCGGTGCCGCCCTTGAGACGATCGTGGAGTCCCATGGCTATGCCCTGCTGAAGAGCCGTCGCTTCTGCACCTTCGCCGCCTCGACCGGCGACAGGGCCTTCGCCATCTCGCGCACCGCGCGCGAGAAGTCGGCCTTGTCGTCCGCGAGGACGAGCGGGGTGCCCCGGTTGACGGCGAGCGGAACCTTGCCGTCGCTCGGGAGCTCGAAGCGAACCTTGACCTCGAGGGCGCCTTCGACCTCGCCCGGCTTCATCCCGACCTTGGAGTTCGCACGGTTCAGTACGACGCGAATCCGGTTTTGGGGGAAGGCGAGCAGCTCGAGCGTCTGCAGGCTGAGGCGGACGTTCTTCAGGGTCGGGACGTCGAGCCCGCAGACGAGCAGGAGCTCGTCGGCGCGGTCGAGCGTCGCGAGCATCGGCCCGTGGAAGAACGGCGACGTGTCGACGACGATGACGTCGTACGACTCGCGTGCCACCTCGAGCAGGCGGGCGAGCTTGGCCTCGGTGACGAGCTCGGCGTCCTCGGGGCGCAGAGGCGCCGGGAGGATGTCGAGCCCGGACGAGTGCCGGGTGATGTAGCCGGCGAGCTTCTCCGAATCGAGCTCGCCCGGGGCGACGACCAGGTCGTAGATCGTCTTTTCCGGCTCGATGCCGAGCATGATCGCGGCGTCCCCGAACTGGAGGTCGAGGTCGAGCAGGAGGGTGTTACGGCCCTCGTACTTGGCGAACGTCGAGGCGAGGTTGGTCGCCGTGACGGTCTTGCCGGTCCCGCCCTTGGGCGAGAACACGGTCACGATCCGCCCCCGCCGTGCGCCGCCGCCTGAGGCCGCCGCGTGCTTGCGGCCGGCGTGGCTGGCCTTACGAATGGCGAAGACGACGTTCTCGGTCATCTGTGGCAGGAGGAGGACATCGGAGATGTCAGCCTCGAGCGCCTGCTCCAGGAGAGCAGAGGCCTCGCCGGAGGCGAGCAGGATGACGGGTGCCTGGGTGTGCTCGCGGATGGCCGCCAGCTCGTCCTCGGGGAGGCCGGAGCTGCGCGTCCCGTGCAGCACGATCTGGAGGTGTCCACCGGTCAGCGTCGCGGCCGCCTCGCGAACCCCTTCGCTCCAGCCGACCATCTCGACTTCCGAGTGTCGGCCGAGAGCCTCGCGGAGCTCGGCGAGACCGTCGCAGCTGCCCGTGACGAAGACGCGAACCTTCTCGCGCGTCGCTACAGGAGTCTCGAGGCTCATGGCGTGGAAGTCCTTTCGCTCTTGAACGGATCGACCAACAGCTTGCGAAGTTGCTCTCTCGTGAGCCCGTCGGCGAGCACCGTGCCCGACCACTCGAGCCCTTCGGGGCTATCGGCAGGATCGGTCGCCGGCCTGAGGCTCAGAGACCATTCGCCGTTCGTGAAGATCCAGAAGAGCTTCTGGGACTGCGCGTCGGTGACTGCGAGCATGATCGCCTTGTCCCCGGTGTCGGCGTTGACGCGCTTGCCGTCGTCGGCGCTCCCCGGAGCCTGGAGAACGAGGATGTCGCGAAGGACGATGCGCGCGATCTTCTGATCGCCACCGTCCGTGAGCTTCCACGAGCCGATGATGTCGACGTGGTCGCCCTCTTTCAGCGTCCCGACCAGAAGCTGGTTCTGGTCGCCGGGGAGCTGCACCGCGCGCAGGTTGCCGGACAGCTTCGCCCGGATTCCCTGCTCGGACTGCGAGGTGAAGCGCAGTAGCGAGACCTGCTCGCCGGCGTAGACCGTCTCCGAGGAGACCTTGCCGGCGATGTCCTCCGGCTGCACGATCGCGCCGGGCGTCACAGCCGACTTCGCGACCTGGGTGCTCTCGAGCTGGCCGGTGACGTCGTCACCGACAGAGCCGGCCGGAATGTCGGACTTAGCCACCCAGACTGTGGTCAGAACCTGACCCTTCTGGATGTCCGACTTCTGCTGTTTTACGTAGAAACTGGTCATCATCGCCGCAAGCACTGCCAGCGCCACGGCGATCGCGATGTTGCGAAGGCGGTAAGTCATTGCACCACGTCTTTCTCAGTTCGAATTACGTTGCGGTCAGTCCACGAGGGACACGTTCTTGACGCCGAAGTTCGGCGGCGCGTCGCTTGCAGATTCGGCCTGGATTCCCTCCCAGGTGACGCTTACGAACTCACCGAGGAGCTTTTCGTTGTTGCCATTGAGGTCCAGCCCGGTGAGCCGGAAGCCGGCCCAGCCGATGATCTCGTACTTGGCGTTCGTCCCCGTCCCCGTCAGCTTGCGGTAGATCGGGAACAAAAGGATGTCGCCAACTCGGGCGTCGAGTATGCCGCCGATGTTGGACGAGCTGAACATGTTTCCGGTGACTGCGTCGTAGTTGCCGATATCCATGAACGCGTCCCAGCCGTTCGTGATCAGATCGCCGAGGGCGCTCGTCCCTTCCTTGCCGCCGGTGAGGTTGATGAAGCCGAAGTTGCCCGAGCCGTTCGTCGAGCCGTTTTGCTTGAAGTGCTGGTACACGAGCTCGGTGGAGCCGGAGCAGGGGTTCGGGTTGCACTGGAGCTTCGGATGCTGCTCGTCCACCACGATCGGAACGACCCACTTGGCTTGGCTGGGGTAGCCGGCGCGGGCCGATGCGTGTGCCCGCACGGTGATCGTGTTGATGCCGAAGACCTTCGAGAAGAACCCGGGAGCCGGGCGCGTGCCCTTGACGTTGATGGTGTCGCTCCCGAAGACCTGCGTGGAGAAGGTGACGTCCATCGCGCCGCCACCGTTCTTGGTGGCGTACTCGCCCGCGAGGGCGGATGCGGTGCCCGTGCTGCCGGGCAGGGCCTGGGCGCCGGCAAGCGCCGCTGCGTCCACTGTCGCCTGCAGGTTTCGATGGGCGCGGTACCACGAGCCCACGTCGAGCACGGCAGCCGCCATGCCAAGGAGCACCACCAGAAAGAGGATCGTGATGACGTATGCCTGGCCGCAGTTCTGCTTGTGCCTGGTCATTCCACACGCTCCGTTGTCTTGCTCTCGAGGG
>JBDTRS010000136.1:0-4085 GCA_039931575.1 Gaiellaceae bacterium | reverse complement strand
GTACCGCTTGCACCGTGTCGGGTATTTCGAAGCCTGCCGGCAGTTCCGCACACGACCAGCGGCCGTTTCGGCGCTGCAGCACGCCGCGGTCGATCAGTGTCGCGAGCAGCTCCTCAACGAAGAACGGGTTGCCTTCTGCGCGCTCGATGACGACGTCGCGCACCGACGCGGGAAGCTCAGCGCCCAGCAGCTCGTCGACCAACAGACCCGCAGCCGCCGGTGGGAGAGCGTCGAGCAGAAGCGCGTCCCGATTCCAGGCGGGCCGGCGCTCGAGCAACTCGGGACGCGCGGTCACGAGCAGAAGCAGCGGCCCGTCGACTTGCGCAACGAGCGCGTCGAGCAGGTCGAGCAGGTCGTCGTCGGCCCAGTGGACGTCCTCGACGAGCAGCTCAAGGCGCCGCTCCCGCATGAGTTCGGAGAGAAATTCGGCCCACGCGTCGTGCAGACGCTCGCGCGCCTTGAGCGGATGCAACTCCTCACCCGGATCAAGGCCGAGCGTGAGGCCAAGGTAACGGCGGCCGCCGAGCCGTTCAGCGACGACGTCAGGCGGGTCGTTGTCGAGGATGCCAAAGTGCTCGCGCAGTACTTCGGCGAGCGGCCAGTACGCCGTGCCGTGCCCGTACGAGAGACAGCGGCCAGTGCGCTGCAGCGGCTGCGGCTCCTGCTCGGCCAGCCACGCCCACAGCTCACGCATGAGTCGCGACTTGCCTACACCCGCATCGCCGACGACCGCAGCGAGTCGCGGCTGGCCACGCTCGTACGCAGCGCGTAGCTCGGCGAGTTCGCGCTCTCGCCCGACGAAAGCACTTCGGAGGCCGCCGACGCCGCGCGGACGCATCAGCGTCAGAGCGCGGACGAGGCGTCGGCAGATGAGACCGTCCGGCTTGCCTTTCGCCTCAATCGTCATCGGCTCGCCAAGCTCGAACGCGCCGCGCACCGCGGCCGCCGTGCGCGCTCCGACCAGGATCTCGCCCGGCGCCGCCGCCTGCTCGAGCCGCGCGCCGACGTTGACTGCGTCGCCAGTCACAAACGACGAGCCCTCGCGCGGACGCCCGACCACCACCTCGCCCGTGTTCACGCCGATCCGCAGCGCTAGCCGTTCGCCGAACAGCTCCTTGAGCCGGCGCTGCATCGTGAGCGCAGCGTGCAGGGCGCGCTCACCGTGGTCCTCGAGCGCGGCAGGTGCGCCGAACGCGGCCATCACGGCGTCGCCGACGAACTTCTCCACCGTGCCGCCCGCCTGTTCGATTTCCGCCGCCATAGCGTCGTAGAAGCGGTTGAGCATGACGCGCGTCCGCTCGGGGTCCTGCGAGCCGCCGATAGCGGTCGAACCGACGAGGTCGGCGAAGAGTACTGTCGCGAGCTTGCGTTCCTCCGCCGGCTCCAGCGCCCGCTCGACGGACGCCGCGCAGGCCGGACAGAAGCGAGCTTCGGAAGGAAGCCTGGCTCCGCACTGGGCGCAGGTCGTCACGTGGGGATTGTCACGCCGATCGCCGGAAGACTCAACCCGCGACGGCTTATTGCATCCCCGAGCGGGATCTCGATCTCGTGAGGTGTAAAGCCCGGGATCGAAGCCCGTCGCTCCCGTAGAAAAATGCCTGCATGAGCACGCAGTGAGTTCGGCGAACGGCGAGGCGGTACGGCACCTTCACGACCCGGACGAGAGCGGGCGTATGCGACGTAACCCCTGACCGCTCGGAGGCGGTTCTTCCAAAACGCGCTCGGTGCCGAACCGCACGAAGGTAGACCATTGAAAGTGTCGCTACAAGAGCGCCGGGGGCGGTCGCGCCTCCTATCTCGGTCGGTCAAACGACTATTTCGACCGCGAGCTTGCGGTCCAAGCGGTCCACCCTTGCCCGGTCTTCGCCCTTGCCTCCGTTCACCGTGTCTTTGATCCCGTCCCTGGCCCGGAGACGGTCGTCCCCGCGCCGGCCCATCAGGACATCCCTCCCTCCACCTCCCGCCAGCAAGTCGTCCCCAGATCCGCCGAACAACGAGTCGGCGCCGCTGCCACCAAAGAGCTTGTCTTTGCCTCCGCCACCGATCAGCCGGTCGTTGCCGCCAAGGCCCCTGATCGTGTCGCTCCCGCCCAGACCGCAGATGACGTCCCTGCGCGGAGTTCCGACGAGCACGTCGTTCCGGGCGGTGCCCCCGATCGTGCAACCCAGCGGGAGCGATGGCGGTGGGCGCTCGGACGCCCTTACGACAAGCTCGCCGACGGCACTGCGAGTTGTCGGGGTACGGGTCCCGGCGATCGTCAGGGGATGCGTCCCAGGGACAGTCGAGCGTGTCGTCGTGATCGTGAGCCCGACACTCCCGGGAGCAACCACGCTCGGTTGCGAGAACGCTGCGCTTGCGCCCTCGGGAAGGCCGGCGACCGAAAGCTCGACCGGTTCGGTGAAGCCTCGGCTCGGATCGACCGACACCGTGTAGGTGGTCGCCGTCCCGGCTGCCAAGGCCGACGTTGCGGGTGAGACGGCCAGGGTGAAGTCCCCACGGAAGGCGAAGCTTTTCCAGGCCTCGTTGAACCACGCACCTTCGACCTCCCCCTGGCACCAGAGCTCCCCGCCCGGTGGCGCGCAAGCTCCGATCTCAGCGGCATCCGATTCGTGGATTGCGCTCGCGAGCCGAGTCAAGATGCCGGCCGTCTCCGCCGGAAAGTCCAGAATGCCCGCGTTGCTATTCGGCGCCCAGGCAAAGCCGAACCGGTCCTCTGCGCCGGTGCCGGAGCTTCGCAGTGCATACGTTTGCGACGAGACGAAGCGCTTCATCTCGAGGCTCGGGATCGCTGTCGAACCGTAGCCCGAGGAAGCCGGCCAGGGCCACGCACCATTGGCGATCGGGGTGTAGGCAGCCTCGAGGAAATCGCGCGCGACCGAAGCGGAGGCAGGAGCGAGCTCGGCGGAGCGCGCCGGGTGTCGGAGAAAGTCCGTCAGATAGTCGCGGCGCGTCTCGAGCGCCGAGCCGGTGACGCCCCAGTTGACCGAGTCCGCGTAGACCTCCTGGCCCCAGTAGCGCACGTGAGCCTGCATGTCGGTCCAGAAAGCTGCGTCGTCGAACCAGCTCTCCAGCACGGCCTTGTAAGCAGACGCATCGACGAGGGTCTGGCCCGAGCCGATGTTGAAGACGACACCCCGGGAGGTGGGCAGCGTGCCGTCCCCGTCGTAGAGCCCCCGGACGAAGTTCCGGGCGTTGTCACGAGACGCACCGACGTTTCGCCGGATGCCGGAGTGAAACTCGTTGATCGCCCAGAGGTCGCCTGCGGCAACGTCGTAGCCGGCGGCGGCCATGTTCAGCCGGGCCCGGACTCCCGCGCCGTACCAGGTTGAAGAGTTGTCCGCGATCCACTTGTTCCATGCATTCCAGTGGATCTCGGCCATGGCATGAAACTGCGGGCCGAGTGCCCGGATGCGCCAGGCCTGGTCGGGCCTCGGATCCCACTTGTGCCCGACGAGCGCGGGCACCGAGATGTAGTACTCGGCGCAAGGAGAGGAGTCCGCGGCCAGCTTCTGAGCCAGCCGCAGCCAGTCGGACTGCGCGTAGAAGACCGCTGCGAGGGGGCGACAGCTTTCGTCGGCCCGCGCTGAGGCGGGAGCCGATAGAGCGAGCGCCGCGCAGGCTGCGACACACGGCAGTAGCCGGCGGAATGTTCGCCCGAAGACTTTCCCCTTCATGACCCCGCGCGATTGTTACACGAAAAGCCACAGCTCCCCTGACCGCCGGGCGCGGCGCGGTCGGCGCCGGAGCCTGCTGGTGAGGACCCGGTAGCCGTTGAAAGGGTCGAGGCCAATCGCCGCAACGCCGCCAACTCTCCACCTCCCTTCCGTAGACCTCTGATGGAAACGAACATCCAAAAGCGCTGGCTCGCGCTCTACATCCTCTGCTTCGGGGACATCATGATCGTGCTCGACTCGACGATCGTGAACGTCGCCCTGCCCTCGATCCGGGCCGATCTTGGCTTCTCGCAGGCCTCCCTCGCCTGGGTCGTGAATGCGTACCTGCTCACGTTCGGCGGCTTTCTCCTCCTAGGTGTCCTACCCACAGACGTTGTGAACGCGGCTGATCGGGGGCCGGTCTCCGAGCGA
>JBDTRS010000135.1:0-4104 GCA_039931575.1 Gaiellaceae bacterium | reverse complement strand
CGGGCGACCAGATCGCCGAGATCCTCGGGACCCCCGAGGTCGACTGCGGCGATGAGCAGCAATGCGCGCAGGCCCAGGTTCATTGAGACTCCTTTCGAGGTTGAGGCAGGCACTATCCCTTGTTCCGCCGCACTTTGTGGGCTTTTACAAGTGAAGCAAGGTGGCGGAATGTGGTAGCTTCGCACTCTCATGCGGCGCCTCCAGTTCCCCCTCGCGCTCCTCGTCCTCGCCCTTGCGCTGATCGCAAGCGCATGTGGCGGCTCGAACGAAGCCGCCGACACGCAGGCGACCGGGGGCGGGACCGACACCGCCTCTGCGGTCGACCCGTGCGCCAAGGACCAGCTCGAGCTCGCCACCGCTGGGCAGCTCACGATCGCGACCGACAACCCCGCGTTCCCGCCCTGGTTCCAGGACGCGGAGGGAGCCCCCTGGGATCCGACGACCGAGCCGACCGGGCAGGGATACGAAGCCGCGGTCGCATACGCCGTCGCGGAGGAGCTCGGATTCTCCGAGGCGGAGGTCGCCTGGGTCGTCGTGCCCTTCGACAACGTCTTCAAGCCCGGGCCGAAGGACTTCGACTTCGACGTCAACCAGGTCTCCTACAAGCCCGAACGAGACGAGGCCGTCGATTTCAGCGACTCGTACTACGACGTCGAGCAGGCCGTGGTCACCCTGAAGTCGTCCAAGTTCGCCGGCGCGAAGACCCTCGCCGAGCTGCAGGGTGCGAAGCTCGGCGCCCAGGTGGGGACGACGAGCTTCGACGCGATCGTGAACACGATCCAGTCGAGCAAGGATCCGAACGTCTACAACACGAACAACGACGCCATCAGCGCGTTGAAGAACCGGCAGATCGACGGCCTCGTCGTCGACTTCCCGAGCACGGGCTTCATTACCGCCGTGCAGGTGCCGAACGCAACGACAGTCGGGCGGCTGCCCGCGGAGGGTCAGGAGTACTTCGGCCTGGTCTTCGAGGAGGGCAGCTCGCTCCGCGACTGCGTCAACGGGGCGATCGCGTCACTGCGCGAGAGCGGCCGGCTCGACGAGATCGCGCAGGAGTGGCTCGAGAGCTCCTCTCCGCCCGTCCTCAAATAGGGACGTCCCAATGAGAGCCTCCGGCGTCTCCGGGGTGCGAAGCATCTTGATCGCGCTCGCGAGCACGGTCGTGTTCGCCGTGGCCATCGTCGTCGTCGTCTCGAGCGCGCCGGGGTGGCCGGAGGTGCGGCGCCAGTTTCTCAACCGCGAGGTCTTCCGCGAATCGCTGGACGTCATCCCGGAGGCCTTCCTTCTCAACATCAAGATCTTCCTGATCGCGGAGGTCTTCATCCTCCTCTTGGCGCTCCTGATCGCGATCTGCCGCAGCCTTCCGGGGCCCGTCTTCTTCCCGGTGCGAGCGCTCTCTATCGCCTACGCGGACTTCTTTCGGGGGGTGCCGACGATTCTCGTCATCTACGTCCTGGGGTTCGGCGCGCCGGGACTGGAGATCTCCGGCATCCCACGCGACCCGCTCTTCTGGGGCACGGTGGCGCTCGTCCTCGTCTACTCCGCGTACGTCTCCGAGGTCTACCGCGCCGGGATCGAGTCCGTGCACCCGAGCCAGGAGGCCGCGGCTCGCTCGCTCGGACTCTCGCGAGCCCAGACCCTTCGTTTCGTGATCCTGCCGCAGGCGGTGCGGCGGGTGATGCCGCCGCTTTTGAACGACTTCATCGGGCTGCAGAAGGACACGGCGCTCGTGGCGCTCCTCGGGCCGGTAGAGGCCTTCCGCCAGTCGCAGATCGAGGTGGCGAGCAATTTCAACTACACGCCCTACCTCGTCACGGCGATCCTTTTCGTCCTGCTGACGATCCCGCTCGCCCGCCTGACCGACTGGCTGGTGCTGCGCGACCGCCGCCGGCAGTTCGCCCTCGGGGGAGCACGTTGAGCGAGCGGACGGCGCTCAGCATCGAGGGCCTGCACAAGCGCTTCGGCGACCTGGAAGTGCTCCGCGGAATCGACCTCGCCGTCCGCGAGCACGAGGTCGTTTGCCTGATCGGCGCGTCGGGCTCCGGGAAGTCCACGCTCCTCCGCTGCATCAACCTCGTGGAGCCGGTCGACTCGGGCCGGATCGTCGTCGCGGGGGTCGAGATCACCGCGCCGGGAGTCGACGTGAACACCGTGCGCCGGAAGATCGGGATCGTCTTCCAGGCGTTCAACCTCTTCCCGCACATGACCGTGCTCGCCAACGTCACCCTGGCGCCGCGCAAGGTTCTCGGGCTCGACCGGCCCTCGGCGGAAGCCGAGGCCGCCGCACTCCTCGAGCGCTTTGGGCTCGCCGACAAGCGGGACGAGTACCCCGACCGGCTTTCCGGCGGCCAGCAGCAACGCGTCGCCATCGTCCGCGCGCTCGCGATGAGGCCCGAGCTCATGCTGCTCGACGAGGTGACGAGCGCCCTCGACCCCGAGCTCGTCGCCGAGGTCCTGAACGTCATCCGCGAGCTCGCCGAAGGCGGCATGACGATGGTGATCGCCACGCACGAAATGAGCTTCGCCGCAGACATCGCGAACCGCGTCTACTTCCTCGACGCCGGCGTCATCCTCGAGGAGGGGCCTCCGGAGCAGATCTTCCGCTCTCCCGCGAACCCGCGCACGCAGGAGTTTCTGCAGCGGATCATCGCGGCAGGCCGCCTCTAATATCCTCCGCTCGTGGATTACGCGGCTGTCCTGGGCCCGGGAGACGTCCTCGACGAGAGGCCGTTCACGGACGCCGACAACACCGTGCGCGAAGTGACCGTCATGCGGGAGATGCTCGCGGCCGAGCGCGAGCGTGCGCGCACGTGGGACGAGATCGAGCCCGGACGTCATGTGATCCGGGAGCACGATGACGAGGGCCGCAGGCACCTGATCGTCATCCCCGACACCGGCCGGCTGCTCGAGTCCGAGAACCTGACCGCGGTCGGTTTCTTCAGCCAACCGCGCGACGACGTGGATCACGGTGTTCTCTTCACCCTCGAGGACGAGCTCATCGAGCGGATGGACCACTACGGCGAGGCGGGGCTCCTGAGCTACTACGACGTCGAGCTCGTCAAGGGCGAGTACGGAAACCTCATCCTCTTCTCGACGCCTGACGTACCGCGCGAGTGGTACGGGGACGAGGTGCACCGGCGGGCGGTCGAGCTTTCGCCGAGCCATTACCACCACGTCCGCTTGCACAAGGGCACAGTGCCCGGCCGCCTCCTCGACGACGGGGACATCGCCGTCGAGCGGACGAAATACTTCGACTTCCGAAACGGCGCGCCCTGGTACGGGCTGCGGAATTTCGGCTAGGCGCGGTCACAATGGCCCGAGACCCCAAGCACGACGTCCTCTTCGAACCCGTCCGGATCGGGCCGAAGACGCTCCGCAACCGCTTCTACCAGGTGCCTCATTGCACGGGGTTCGGGGCGGAGAAGCCGGGCTCGCAGGCGCTCTTTCGCGGCATGAAGGCCGAGGGAGGCTGGGCGGCCGTCAACACGGAGGAGGCGTTGATCGCGAGCGACACGGACTACTGGCCGGTCGTCTCGACGCGCGTCTGGGACGACGACGATCTTCGCAACCTCTCGCTCATGTGCGACGAGGCCCACAAGCACGGTTCGCTCGCCGGCATCGAGCTCACCCACGGCGGCGTGCACGCCGAGGGCCGCGAGTCTCGCCGCCCGTCGATGGGGCCCTCCCAGCTTGCGAGCGACTACCACCCGTTCGTCGTGCCCAAGACGATGGAGCTCGAGGACATCCGGCGGGTTCGCGACGACTGGGTGCGCGCGGCGACGCTCTCCCGCGACGCCGGGTTCGACATCGTCTACGTCTACGGCGGCCACAGCTACCTGCCGCTCCAGTTCCTCTCTCCGTTCTACAACAAGCGCAGGGACGCCTACGGCGGCTCCCTCGAGAACCGCGCCCGGTTCTGGGTCGAGACACTCGAGGAGGTCCGCGGCGCGGTCGGCAACGACTGCGCGATTGCTGTCCGCCTGTGCGTCGAGGCGCTCGGCCCGGCAGGAGTCGAGCTGAGCGAGGGGCTCGAGTTCGTCGCGCTCGCAGACCACCTCGTCGACCTCTGGGACGTGAACGTCGGCTCGATCACGGAGTGGTCGA
>JBDTRS010000134.1:0-4105 GCA_039931575.1 Gaiellaceae bacterium | reverse complement strand
GCGTCTGGTAGAGGTGATGGTGCGTGTTGACGAGCCCTGGCGTCACGAGCGCCCCGCCGAGGCTTGTCGTCTCACCAGCTTCCGGTCTGGGGCCGTCGCCGACAGCGGACACGAGCCCGTCCTCGACGAGGATCCAACCCGCCAGCTCTGTGCCGGCGTCGTCCATCGCCGCGATGTGGGCGTCTGTGAGGAGCGTGCTCATGAACGAAGGGGCACGAGCTCGAAGCGCTCGACGTCGACGAGCCCGCGGTCGGTGATCTTCAGGCTCGGGATCACCGAAAGCGCGAGAAACGCCATCGACTGGAAGGGGGCTGGCAACGAGCATCCGAGCTCTGCGGCGGCCGCCGTGACCGCGCGGCTCTGGGCGATCACCTCCTCGAGCGGCGCCTCCGAGAGGAGTCCCGCCACGGGCAGGGGCATCTCGGCGCGGACACCGCGGCTCTCCACGACGACGATGCCGCCACCGAGCTCGGCAAGGCGGGCCGCGGCTCGGGCCATGTCGCCGTCGTCCACGCCGACGATCACGACGTTGTGCGCGTCGTGCGAGAAGGTCGAGGCGATCGCACCGCTCTGGAGTCCGAACCCGCGGACGAACCCAAGGCCGATCCGACCGGTCCCGAGATGACGCTCGATGACGGCCACCTTGGCGAGGTCTCGCACCGGGTCGGCCACTGCTCGGCCGTCTTCGACGGTGAGCTCGTCTGACAGCGAGTCCGTGACGATCTGGCCGGGCACGAGCCCGATTACGCGGGCTTTCCCGCCCTCCCATGGAATCTGGAAGTCGTTCGATGCCACCGGCTGGATCCGGACGCTGTGCTTGACCCACTCGGGAACCGAGATCTCGGGTATTTCGGGAGGGGGACGGCCCGCCTTCAACACGAGGTCGGGAACGAAGCTCTCGAGATCCGGGAGCACGAGCAGGTCGGCCTGGTAGCCGGGGGCCACCGCGCCGAGGTGGTCGAGGCGGTGCCAGAGCGCGGCGTTCAGGGAGGCGATCACGAGGGCGTCCGCGGGCGGAATTCCAAAGGCGACGGCATCGCGGACGAGCGCGTTCACGTGACCGTCGTCGGCGATGTGCTCGGGCTCGCGGTCGTCCGTGCAGAAGGCAATCCGGCCGGGGCCGAACTCCTGCACCAGGGGCAGAAGCGCGTGGAGGTTACGTGCCGCGGTCGCCTCGCGGATCAGGAGCCACATGCCGGCGCGGAGTCGCTCGCGGCCTTCCTCCGCGGTGAACGCCTCGTGGTCGGAGCGAATGCCTGCCGACACATAGGCGCTCAGCTCCATTCCGAGCACCCCGGGCGCGTGGCCGTCGACGTGGCCGGCCTTCGCGAGGCGAAGCTTCTCGAGCTCGTTCTCGTCGCCCGCTATCACGCCGGGGAAGTTCATCATCTCGGCGAGACCGATCACCCGGCGGCGGCGCAGGAGGCCTTCGAGGTCTCCAGCGGTGAGCGGCCGGCGCGGTGACTCGAAGCGCGAGGCCGGTACGCACGAGGACGCCATGAAGAAGACGTCGAGCGGCACGTCGTCGCAAAGATCTGCGAGCCAGTGGATTCCGTCGGTGCCGAGCACATTGGCAATCTCATGGGGGTCTGCGACCACCGCGGTTGTCCCCAGGGGAAGCACCAGCCGCGCGAACTCTCCGACCAGGAGCTTCGACGTCTCGATGTGCATGTGTGAGTCGATGAACCCCGGCACCACGAAGCGTCCACTGGCGTCTATCACCTCGTCCGCGTCGTACTCGCCGAGTCCTGCGACGAAGCCGTCGACGATCGCGACGTCGGCCTGCAGCCATTCACGCGTGAACACCGACAGGACCGATCCGCCCCGAACGACGACATCGGCAGGCTCGTCGCCCCTGGCGACGGCGATGCGTCTCGCGAGGTCAGTCATGGCGTTGACCATAACCGGCAGTGTTGGGAATTTCTGCCGTCGCGTCGTATAACCGGGTGCTCATGGAGGTGATGACCCCACGCTCGCTGGACGAGGCGCTGCAAATGAAGGCAGCGCATCCTGCGGCACGCCCGATCGCCGGCGGCACGGACATGCTCGTCGACCTCAACTTCGACCGGGCGCGGCCGGATCACGTCCTCAATCTGAACGAGGTAGCCGAGCTGAAGGGCTGGTCGGCCGAGAGCGAGACCCTCCGGCTTGGAAGCGGACTCACCTTCACGGAGGCCATGCAGACCCCGCTTGCCGAAAAGTTCCCGGCGCTCGCCGAGGCATCGAGGACGGTCGGTTCGCCCCAGATCCGCAATCGAGCGACGGTAGGGGGGAACCTTGGAACCGCCTCTCCCGCCGGCGACGCTCTGCCGCCGCTTCTCATCGAGGGCGCAGCGGTCGAGGTCGCGAGCGTGCGCGGCCTCCGACTGCTTGCGCTCGCCGACTTCCTGGTTGGACCGAAGCAGAACGCGCTCGAGGAGGACGAGCTGATCCTGGCGGTGCGCCTACAGCCGTCCGGCTCCCCGCAGACGTTCATGAAGGTCGGGCCCAGGAACGCCATGGTGATCGCTGTCGTCTCGCTTGCACTCGTGGCCGACCGGGAGCGAGACGAGGTGCGGGCGGCCTACGGCTCGGCCGGGCCCGTCGTCGGGCTCGTTCGCGCGCCGCTCTCCGAGCGGGGCGAATTCGCCGAGCGGGTCGCCGCCGATGCGGCTCCGATCGACGACATCCGCGGTACTGCTGCCTACCGCCGTCATGCCCTTCGCGTCCTGGTCGAGCGGGCGCTGGACCGGTGCCTGTCGTGAGAATCGCCCTGACTGTGAACGGCGAGCCGCACGAGGCGGACGTCTGGGGTGGTGAGAGCCTCCTCTTTGCGCTTCGGGAGCGCCTCGGCCTACCCGGGTCGAAGAACGCGTGCGAGCAGGGAGAGTGTGGGTCGTGCTCGGTGCTACTCGACGGGACGCTCGTGTGCGCGTGCCTCGTCCTGGCCGCGCAGGCGGATGGTCACGAGGTGGTGACCGTCGAGGGCCTGGGCGAGGACGGGCGGCTGCACCGCGTACAGGAGGCCTTCGTCGAGGCGGGCGCAGTGCAGTGCGGCTTCTGCACGCCGGGCCTCGTGGTTGCCACGGCAGATCTCCTGGAGCGCTCCCCCAACCCGGGCGAGGACGAGATCCGGGAGGCTCTCTCGGGGAACCTCTGCCGGTGCACCGGGTACGTGAAGATCTTCGACGCCGTTCGGCTGGCTGCCGCGCGATGACGCTTCCCTCGCGTGTAAATCGGGTCCCGACCCGCCCCCTGCTCGCGTTCCAGCTTAGGGCGCAAAGGCGCACGTGTGGTGCACCGTTCGTGCCGGGCGTCGAACAGTGAGCGCGCCCGTTCGCAAGCTCGAGCTCGGCCGCGTCGGCGAGAGCGTTCGGCGGGTGGACGGCATCCCGAAGGTGACCGGCGAGTTTGCCTACTCGAGCGACCTGTTCGCGGCCGGAATGCTTTGGGGCCACACGCTTCGCAGCCCACACGCACACGCGCGAATCGTGTCGATCGACCTCGCTGACGCGCTCGGCATGGCTGGCGTCCACGCCGTGCTCACACACGAGGATGTCCCCGGCGACAAGCGTTACGGCCTCGAGTTCCGGGATCAGCCGGTGCTCGCTTTCGACCGCGTGCGGTATTTCGGCGAGCCTGTAGCTCTCGCCGCCGCCGAGCACCCGGAGCAGGCGCGAAGGGCGGCTGAGCGGATTCGCGTCGAGTACGAGCCTCTAACTCCCGTCGTCGACCCCGCGACCGCGGCCGAGGCCGAGCCGATCCACCCTCAGAGCTGGACGCAGGGACACGGTTACCGGGACGATCCGAGGCCGAACGTCGTGCGTTCCATGGTTATCCGCCACGGCGACCCGGAGTCCGAGGGAGACGTCGCCGTCTCCGGCGTCTACGACCTCGGGATTCAGGATCAGGCATTCCTCGGTCCCGAATCCGGGCTCGCGGTGCCGGACGGCGAGGGAGGGGTGGACGTCTACGTCGCCACCCAGTGGCTGCACGTCGACCGCGACCAGGTCGCGCCATGCCTCGGGCTCGCCCCGGAGCAAGTCCGCATCCACCTGGCGGGAGTCGGGGGAGCGTTCGGTGGGCGGGAGGACCTGTCCATGCAGATTCACGGAGCGATGCTGGC
>JBDTRS010000133.1:0-4174 GCA_039931575.1 Gaiellaceae bacterium | reverse complement strand
CCGACCAGGTGCGCATCGACCGCGAGGAGATCTACGACATCCTCGACCAGATGCGCGCGACGATCCCCGAGGAGATCAAACAGGCCCGCTGGATCGTCAAGGAGCGCCAGGAGATGCTGGCGGAGGCGAAGCGGGAAAGCGATCGCATTCTCGGCGAGGCGCGCGAGCAGGCCGTACGCGAGGCGTCGCAGACGGAGATCGTCAAGCTGGCCGAGCGGCAAGCCCAGGAGATCGTCGAAGACGCGCGCCGGACGGCGCGCGAAACGCGCCTCGAGATGGAGGATTGGGCGGACTCGATCCTCTCGACGCTCGAGGTCAACCTGGACAAGTTCCTCGGCGCCGTCCGGCGCGGGCGCGAGCGGCTCCATGAGCGCTCGCAGGAGTCCGTGGTGGCCGGTATCACCGACGAGCAGCCCGTCTAAGACCTCTCGCACCTTCGGCTACCGTAGAGCGCATGACGACGTTCAACGTCCGCACGGTCCGGCTGCAGTCCGGCGAGCAGTTTCGGGACGTCAAGGAAGTCGACCTCGAGCCGCTCGAGCTCGGCGGCCAGCGCTACATCCCGATTCCTGAGTCGCCCGAGGCTGCGCTGACGCTCACCCGGCTCTCGTCCGGCCTCATGCTCGAGCTCGACTTCGATGTTCGCCTCGTGGGCCCGTGCGTCCGCTGCCTCGACGACGCCGGTTTGGACGTCTCCGTGCACGACCGGCAATACCAGGCGACGAGCCCGGATGGGGACGACGAGCTCGTGACGCCCTATCTCGCCGACGACACGCTCGACCTCTCTAGCTGGGGCCGCGACGCCGTCGCGCTTGCGCTTCCGGACAAGATTCTCTGCCGGCCCGACTGTGCCGGGCTCTGCCCGATGTGCGGGCGGGCTCTGAACCAGGAGCCCCACGAGCATGAGGAATCCGAGGTCGACGATCGCTGGGCGAAGCTCGCGGAGTTGAAAGACCGCCTCTAGCTATACTCAGCCGCGGTCATGGCAGTCCCCAAGCGAAAAACGTCCAAATCGCGCCGCGACAAGCGGCGCGCGACGCACAAGCTCTCGATGCCCGTCGTCGTCGAGTGCCCGCAGTGCCATCGCCCGAAGCGGCCGCACCACGTGTGCCCGACCTGCGGAACTTACCGCGGTCGTGAAGTCGAGCCGCTCGAGACTCCCGCTCCGTAGGGATGGACAGGATCCGGGTCGCCGTCGACGCGATGGGCGGCGATCGAGCCCCTGAGGAGATCGTTGCCGGTGCCGTCGCGGCAGCCTCGGACGAGGTCGAGCCGGTGCTCTTCGGCCGCCGAGACGTGCTCGAGCCGCTCGCGCAGGGGCTCGAGATCGTCCACGCGGACGACGTCGTCGAGATGGACGAGAAGCCGTCCGACGCGGCGCGCGAGAAGCGCGGCAGCTCGATGTTCGCAGCCTGCCGCGCGGTCGGCGAAGGCGAGGCGCGGGCAGTCGTGTCTGCCGGGAACACCGGGGCGATGCTCGCGGCCGGACTGCTCGAGATCCGGCGGCTCTCAGACGTCCACCGCCCGGCCATCGCCGTCCCGCTGCCGGCCGTCGGGGGCGTGTCCATCCTCATCGACGCAGGTGCGAACGCCGACGCGCGCCCCGAGCACCTCGTTCAGTTCGCCCATATGGGAGCCGTGTTCGCCGAGGAAATCCTCGGGGTTCCCGAGCCGGACGTCGCGCTTCTTTCGATCGGAGAGGAGCCGGAGAAGGGGAATCGCCTCGTGCGCGAGACCCAGCCGCTCCTCGCCGAGGCCGGCCTGCGCTTTCGCGGCAACGTCGAGAGTCGCGACCTCTTGTCCCATGCCGCAGACGTCGTCGTCTGCGACGGCTTCACGGGGAACATGGCCTTGAAGCTGATGGAAGGCACGATCAAGACGCTCCTCGACGAGTTCAGAGCGGAGATCGAGGCAAGCCTGCGCGGCAAGCTCGGTGGGCTCCTGATCAGGCCGGCCGCGCGGCGTCTCCGCCGCCGCCTCGATCCCGAGACCTACGGCGGCGCCTACCTTCTCGGTCTTCGCGGTCTCGCGGTGATCGCACACGGAAACAGCTCGCGGACGGCGATCGCTAATGCGATCACGCTCGGCGCCCGCGGGGCGCGTGCGCAGGTGGTGGAGCGACTCTCCGCGCGCCTGGCAGAAAGGGTTGCAGCAGCCCCCAGGTAGCGTGGTAGCATCCGCCGTCCGCCGAGCCCCCAAGGAACGAAAGGCAGGTACGAGAACCAGATGGCAGCATCGCGCGAGGAGGTCGCCGAGCGGGTCAAGCAGGTGCTGGTCGAGCAGCTCGGGATCGACGAGGGTGAGATCACCGAGGAAGCCTCCTTTCAGGAGGATCTCGACGCCGACTCGCTCGATCTTGTGGAGCTGATCATGGAGCTCGAGGACCAGTTCGGAATCAAGATCTCGGACGAGGACGCCCAGACGATCACCACAGTCGGACAGGCTGTCGACTACATCTCGTCCCACCAATAGCTCGAGTGGAGCGCAGGGGCCCGATGCCCCGCTCCTCAAACTGATCGACTCGCTGCCGGCCGAGCGGCTGGCGCACGCGTTCACGCACTCCTCATGGGCGGAGGACCGCTCCGACTCCTATGAGCGCCTCGAGTTTCTCGGCGACAGCGTGCTCGGGCTCGCAATCGCGCAAGAGCTCTACGAGCGCTTTCCCGACTCCCAAGAGGGGCGGCTGGCGAAGATCCGCGCGCACGTAGTCTCGCGGCAAAGCTGCGCCGTTGTGGGCCGGCGCCTTGGGCTCGGACAGCGCCTAGTCGAGCAAGGAAAAGGGGGAGACCCCGAGGAGCTCGAGAAGCTTGCGAGCAACCGAAACGTCCTGGCGGCTCTCGTCGAGGCCTGTCTCGGGGTCCTCTACCTCGAGTACGGATTCGAAGCCCTTCGCGAGGCGATCCTGTCGGCCTTCGCCGATCGCATCGAGTACGCCATCCAGGGCCACGTCGATTTCAAGACCGAGCTCCAGGAAGAGCTCGCGCGGAGAGGCCAGGCGGTCTCGTACTCGGTCCTCGAGGTCGAAGGCCCGGCTCACGACCGGAGTTTCAGCTGCGCGGCCGTGATCGACGGCGAACAGGTCGGCGTAGGCACCGGCCCATCGAAGAAGGCGGCCGAGCAGGCAGCGGCGCGCGAGGCGCTCGAGAAGCTCCCACCGGCCTAGTACGTGAATCGCTCGACCGTGTCCCCGCGCCCGACGAGAACCTGTGAGACGAGCTCGGGCGGGAAGAGGCCATGCTCGACGACTCCGGGCGTCTCCGCCAGATGCGCGGCGAGCGCCACCAAATCTTCGACGGGACCAAGGTAATCGGCGATGACGCCGCCGTCGGGACTGGGCGGAACCTCGCGCAGAGCGACCTCGCCGAGGCGGGCGAGCGTCGCATCGAGCCCGTAGGCGATGAGCTCGAGTGGGATCGGAGGCTCGATTGCGTCGACGAGCTTGTCCGAAGAGGCGATTACGACGAAGCGATCCGACGCAGCCGCCACGACCTTTTCCCGCGTGTGGGCGCCGCCTCCGCCCTTGACGACCCAGCCGCCCGGGGCGATCTGGTCTGCCCCGTCGATCGCGATGTCCAGGCGCGCGATGCCCCTGAACGGCGCAACTGCGAGCCCGAGCTCGAGGGCCTGCTGCTCGGTCTGAGGCGAGGTGGCGACGCAGCGGAGCGAGAGCCCACGGGCTGCGAGGGCGGGAAGGAGGTAGCCGACCGTCGAACCCGTGCCGAGACCGACCGTCATCCCGTCCTCCACGAGCGCGGCGGCCGCCTCGGCGGCCAGGCGCTTCTCAGCTTCGACGTCGGGCATCGAGATCGACAATCATGCGTGAAACGACGAGGAGGCACCATGGCGAAGCAGATCAACTGCCCGTGCGGTTACACCGTTCACGGGGAAAACGACGACGAGCTCGTGGCGAACACCGAAGCGCATGTCCTGAAGGATCATCCCGAGAGGGTCGGCCAGATGTCTCGTGAGCAGATTCTCGGGATGGCCGAAGAGGCCTAGCCCGGCGCGAATACCCAGGGCGGCGTGAAGACCGAACGGCCGTCCGTCCAGCCAGTCAGACTGCTGAGCGCGTGCACCTACGTGCGATCAAGCTGCGCGGCTTCAAGTCGTTTCCCGATCCGGTCGAGGTCCGCCTTGAGCCGGGCGTCGCCGTGGTGGTCGGCCCGAACGGCTC
>JBDTRS010000132.1:0-4282 GCA_039931575.1 Gaiellaceae bacterium | reverse complement strand
CGAGGAGGGTGATCTCCCGCGCGAGATCCGAGATCCAGGGCAGCGAGAGCCAGAGGGAGAGCCCGGCCCAGGCGCTCGCGGCGGCGACGGTGAGGAGGAAGCGGGTACGGACGCGCAGGTACAGCCGTCCGCCGAAGAGTGCGGAGGGCGCAGCCTCGCGGGGCCTGAGCGTGCTCATGACGTCAAAGGTCGGCACTAAGTCCCCCATCCAGTAGTACACGCCTGCCTCTCGCCCGCGATCACACGGCGCGCCGCTTCGTCCTCGGTCGTCCCGGTAATCGCAGTTACCGGAACTCCCTGCGTCCTTGCGGCGCTTGGTGCTCGCGACCGAGAAGCGGGGCAGCACCACTGGAAGGGGCACTAGGGCGCGTAGAATGAGTCCGCATGGCCACGACGGAAGACCGGAGGCGCGCCCACGCCACCGCCGAGTGGCGGCGTGCGCTCTACGAGCAGAAGCCGGAGCGCGACGCCCTCCTGAGCACGCTCTCGGGCCTCGAGAACGAGCCGCTCTACACGCCCGACAACGTCGAGTTCGACTACGACCGCGACCTCGGCTTCCCCGGCGAGTACCCGTACACGCGCGGCGTCTATCCGTCGATGTACCGCGGCCGGCTCTGGACGATGCGGCAGTTCGCAGGCTTCGGGACGGCCGAGGAGACAAACGCCCGCTTCCGCTACCTGCGCGACCACGGTCAGACCGGGCTCTCGACCGCCTTCGACATGCCCACGCTCATGGGCTACGACTCCGACCACCCGAAATCGCTCGGCGAGGTCGGACGGGAGGGCGTCGCCGTCGACTCGCTCGAGGACATGCAGCAGCTCTTCGCGGGCATCCCGCTCGGCGAGGTCTCGACGTCGATGACGATCAACGCTCCGGCCGCGATCCTGCTCGCGTTCTACATCTGCGTCGCCGAGGAGCAGGGCGTTCCGCGCGACCGGCTCCGCGGGACGATCCAGACGGACATCCTCAAGGAGTACATCGCGCAGAAGGAGTGGATCTTCCCGCCCGAGCCCTCGATGCGGCTCTGCGTGGACATGATCGAGTTCTGCGCGCGCGAGGTGCCGCAGTGGCACCCGGTCTCGATCTCCGGCTACCACATTCGCGAGGCGGGCTCGACTGCCGCCCAGGAGCTCGCGTTCACCCTCGCGGACGGGTTTGCGTACGTCGAGGCGGCTCTCGAGCGCGGCCTCGACGTCGACGACTTCGCGCCGCGGCTCTCCTTCTTCTTCAACGCGCACATCGACTTCTTCGAAGAGGTGGCGAAGTACCGTGCCGCCCGGCGTATCTGGGCGCGCGAGCTCCGCGACCGCTACGGCGCGAAGAACCCGCGCTCCTGGCTCATGCGCTTCCACGCCCAGACGGCGGGTGTCTCGCTGACGGCCCAGCAGCCGGAGGTGAACATCGTCCGCACCGCCCTCGAGGCCCTCGCGGCCGTGCTCGGAGGTTGCCAGTCGCTGCACACGAACTCGTTCGACGAGGCGCTCGCCCTCCCGACCGAGCACGCCGTCAAGCTCGCGCTCCGGACGCAGCAGGTGATCGCGCACGAAACGGGCGTCACGAACACGATCGACCCCCTCGGCGGCTCCTACTACCTGGAGGACCTCACGAACCGGCTCGAGCAGGAGGCCTACGACTATTTCGAGCAGATCAGAGAGCTCGGCGGCGTCGTGGCGGCGATCAAGGAGAACTTCTTCCAGCAGGAGATAGCGGACGCGTCCTTCCGCTTCCAGAGCGAGGTCGAGTCCGGTCAGCGCGTGATCGTCGGCGTGAACCGCTTCGAGGATCCGGACGAGCGCGAGCTCGAGATCCTCAAGATCGACGCGGCCCTCGAGCAAAAGCAGATCGAGCGCGTGCAGGCCTTGCGGGCCCGGCGCGACTCCGAGGCCGCCGAGCGGACGCTCGCGCAACTGAGGAGCGACGCTGCGCAGGCCGAGACGAACCTCATGCCGGCCATGATCGAGGCCTCCCGGGCCTACGTGACGATGGGCGAGATGTGCGATGCCCTGCGCGAGGTCTGGGGTACGTGGCGCGAGACACCGGTCTTCTAGGGCGAGCCGGAACGTGCCAGCACGCGTGCTCGTGATCGGTCTCGACGCTGCCGAAGCGACGCTCCTCGAGCGCTGGGCGGCTGCAGGCGAGCTGCCGGCATTCGCGCGGCTCACCGAGCGAGGCGCCGTCGCGCGGCTCGAGAACTCGCTCGAGACGCTTCCCGGAGCCATCTGGCCGGAGCTCACGACCGGCATCTCCGGCGGAAAAACGGCGCAGTTCTACCACCCGCGCCAGCTCCACACCGGTGAGGCGTCGCTCCGCCCGCTCGAGCCGGACGAGGTCAGCGCCTTCCACTACTACTGGACGCGAGCGGCCGCAGCCGGGCGGCGCGTGGCCGTCGTCGACCAGCCGCAGACCATCATCCATCCAGGCCAGAACGGGATCATGCTCACCGAGTGGGGATTGCACGACCGGAACTTCGCGACCGCCAGCGACCCCCCGGAGCTCCTCGACGAGATCCGCGAGCGCTGGGGCGACCACCCCGTTGCGTCGTGCGACATGCACGGGCATACGCAGGCGGGGTACGAGCGCCTCCTCGAGAGCCTCCTGGTGGGCGCCGAGCGCAAGACCGAGATGCTGCTCGACCTGCTCGAGCGGGAGGACTGGGATCTCTTCGCCGGGAACTTCGGTGAGACCCACTGCGTCGGCCATCAGTTCTGGCACTTCCTCGATCCGCGCCAGCCGGGGCACGATGCGAATGCGCCCGCCGAGCTCCGGGACGCGGTCAAGTCCGTCTACCGGCGGGTGGGGGAGGGCGTCGGCGCGGTCGTGGATGCGGCGGGGCCCGAGACGACCGTGCTCGTGGTGGCAAGCCACGGAATGGGCACGTATGTCGGCGGCTCCCAGCTCTTGCGAGAGTTCCTCGTCCGCCTCGGCCTCGGGTCGGGCAGCGGTTCGGCGGCGAGCGTGCGCTCGCGGCTGCCGGCGCCTGTCAAGGACGTTCTGCGCCGGGTCGTCCCGGGCCGGGCGCGCTCCCGCCTGCAGGAGGCGGCGGGGTCACTCCCGCGTCCGCTCGAGTCGCCCCACACGAAGGCGGTCGACCTCCCGAACAACCGCTGCGGCGCGATCAGGCTCAACCTGCGCGGGCGGGAGCCGTTCGGCGCCGTCGAGCCCGGCGAGGCCGCGACTCTCGTGGCGGAGATTCGCCGGGCGCTTCTTGAGCTTGTCGATCCGGACACGGGGGAGGCTGTGGTCGCCCGGGCGGTAACGGCCGAAGAGGCGTTCGGCCGTGATCACCATCCGGACGTCCCGGACCTCATGGTCGTCTTCAACACCGACATCGGCCAGATCACGGCCGCGCGCTCCGAGCGGGTCGGGCTCGTGAGCTCCGGCCTCTACGACCCGCACATCCCGCGTAGCGGCGACCACACCGTCGAATCGCGCCTGTGGGCGACCGGTCCGGGCATTGCCCCGGGCGTGCGCCTTCCAGATGGAAACGTGCTCGATCTCGCGCCCACGGTGCTCGCGCTCCTGGGTATCCCGCTGCCTGACGACCTGGACGGCCGCCCGTTCGCCGGGGTCGCACCCTCCACCTGAGAATGACCGGGCTCACCGTCGCGGTCCCGACGCGGAACCGCCGTGACCTCGTCCTTGGGGCTCTCGAGGCGATTGCCGGAGAGCTCCGGCCCGGCGACGAGCTCCTCGTCGTGGACAACGGCTCGACCGACGGGACCGGAGAGGCAGCCCGCGCCTTCTTTGCCGGGCGCGTTCCGTTCGGGCGGGTCGTCGTCGAGCCTGAGGGCGGGCTGTCACAGGCGCGCAACCGGGCGCTCGCCGAGGCCGGTGAAGCGGTCGTCTGCTTCGTCGACGACGACGTGCGCGTGGAGACCGGCTGGCTCGAAGCGCTCCGGAAGGCATGGTGCGCCACCGGTGAGCGGACAGCGTGCATCGGAGGCCCGATGCTGGCGGAGTGGGAGGCTCCCCGGCCCCCCTGGCTCGCCGACCACCTTCTCTACATCGTCGCGGTGCTCGACCTGGGCGGCGACCGGCGCCGGCTCGGCCAGGCTCCCGGGACGGGACACGTCTGGGGCGGAAACTTCAGCGTGCGCGTCGAGGCCGTGCGCGAGGTGGGTGGGTTCGACCCCGGCCGAGGGTTGCGGCCGGAGGCGCCGCTCGACCGCGGCGAGGAGGAGGACGTGCAGCGCCGGCTCGCCGCGGCCGGTTGGGAGGTCTGGTACGAGCCGGCCGCGCGGGTCCGCCACCTGATTCCGGCCGACCGCCTGACCGAGGAGT
>JBDTRS010000131.1:0-4354 GCA_039931575.1 Gaiellaceae bacterium | reverse complement strand
CAGCCTGGTAGCGCGCGCCGTTCGGGTCGGCGAGGTCCCCGGTTCGAATCCGGGCACCCCGATACTTTGTGAGACCATTCCGGAGCGATGCCACGGGCTCGCAGGACAGGTCTCGCCTTCGGGCTCGCGGTGACGGCGTCGCTTGCGGTTCCCGCGGCCGCCTCCGCCCACGCCGTCTCTGGAATCGACGAGAGCCTCGGCTCGGCCTGGGACGCGCCGCCGGCCGTTCTGGCCGGCGCCGCGATCTCGCTCCTCCTCTTCGGGCAGGCATTCGTCCGCATGCGACGCCGCGGTCGTGGCGACCACGCGGGCTGGGACCGCGCCGCCCTGTTTCTCGCGGGCGTCGTCCTCGGCACGCTCGCGCTCGTCTCGCCGCTCGACCGGATCGGCGACGACTACCTCCTCTCGGCGCACATGCTCCAGCACGTCGCGATTGGCGACGCGGCGCCTGCGCTCGTGCTCGTGGCGATCCGTGGGCCTCTCTGCTTCTTCCTCCTGCCGCCGCAGGTGCTTGGGCCTCTTGCGCGGATGACGTGGCTGCGGACGTTTCTGCGCGCTCTGCTGCGACCGAAGGTCGCCTTCGGGCTCTGGGCGCTCGTCATGGCTGCCTGGCACGTGCCTGCGGCGTATGACTACGCGCTCGCGCATCAGGCGATCCACGACCTCGAGCACCTGTCGTTCGTCATTGCAGGTGTCCTCGTCTGGACGCAACTGGTCGATCCCGCGCGGCACGGCCAGCTTCGCCACTCGGGTCGGATCGCGCTCGCGGTCGCCCTCTTCGCCGCCGGCCAGGTGCTTGCCGACGTCCTCATCTTCTCGCAGCGCGCGTTTTACGGGCCCTACGCGGAGCAGCCCGACCGCCTCCTCGGCATCTCGCCGCTGACCGACCAGCGACTCGCCGGGCTCGTGATGATGGGCGAGTAGATGCTGACGCTCGGGACGTGTGTGGCGCTCCTTTTGGTCGCCCAGCACCGGCGCCTCTTTCCCCAGGCTGCCGACGAGCGCGCTCGGCCGACGTGACGCCGGCTCCGTCGTCTCTCAGCTTCGAGCCGCTCTTCCTCGTGCTCGCGGCGGTCGCCGCGCTCCTCTATTTCCGGGCCGCGCGCGCGGAGCGCCCGCCGTCGTGGCGCGTTGCGGTTTTCGTGGCCGGGCTGCTCCTCGTCGCCGGCGCTCTCAACTCACCTCTGGAGACGATCGCCGTCGAGTACCTGCTCCTCTTCCACCTGCTTCAGAACGTGATGATCGCGGACTGGGCGCCCCCGCTCCTCATCCTCGGCCTGACGCCGCGGATGCGGTCCCAGATCGCCGGCCGGGGAGGTGCCGCGCTCGAGTGGCTCGCTCGGCCGCAGGTGGCGCTGCCCGTCTGGCTCGTCGGCTGGTACGGCATCCACCTCGCGCTCCTCTACGACTTCGCGCTCCGCCACCCCTGGGCCCTGAACGTCGAACATTTACTCCTGATCGCGATCGGCCTCCTCTTCTGGTGGCCCGTCCTCTCCGACGAGCCCCTCGACCTGGGAGCGCCGGTGAAGGTCGGCTACCTCGGCGCGGCGTTCATCGGCTCCGCCTTTCTCGGTCTCGGGCTGACGTTCGCCAGCACGCCGTTCTACGACTACTACACCGAGACGCCGCGCCTCTGGGGCCTCTCGGCCGAGGAAGACCAGAACTTCGGCGGCATCCTCATGAACGCCGAGCAGGCGGTCGTCTTCCTCGTCGCGATCCTCTACTTCGTCGTCAAGCTGATGCCGGAGGAGGAGCGCCGCTCGCCGGGCGGCTGAGAGGTTCTAGACGCCCTCGCGAAGGCCGCGGTGGACGATGGCCGCGCACGCGTTCTCGACGTAGTCCATGCCTGCGCTCTCCGCGATCCGGCGCGCCTCGGGCGAGACGATCCCGAGTTGGAGCCAGAGCGCCTTCGCTCCGGCCGCCACGGCGTCTTCGGCGACCTGCGGGCAGAACTCGGCGCGGCGAAAGACGTCGACGAGGTCGATCGGCTCCTCGATCTCCGCGAGGGAGTCGACGCACGGAATCCCGAGCACTTCGCGCCGATGCGGCCGCACTGGGATGACGCGGTAGCCCTGCTCGAGGAGGTAGCGCATGACACTGTTGCTCGGCCTCTCAGGGCGCGGCGAGGCGCCGACAAGGGCGATCGTCCTGGCGTCCCGAAGGATCTCGGCAGGCGTTCGCATCGGTGCGCCAAGGCTATCCTGTGAGCGTGGCCGACCTCCTCCGCGTCGCCTGCGTCCAGCTCAACTCCTCCGGGTCGAAGGCGGAGAACATCGAGCGTGCCGAAGCACTCGTCGCCCGCGCGGCCGCCACCGGGGCCGACCTCGTCGTCCTCCCGGAAAAGTGGACGGGCATCGGCCCGCCCGACCTCATGCGGTCGCTCGCGGAGAGCCTCGACGACGGCGAGACGGTCGAGGCGATGGCCGGTTGGGCGCGCCGGCACAGCATCACGCTTGTCGGCGGCTCGATTCCGGAGCGGCGCGAGGGGCGCGAGAAGCTGTCGAACACATGCGTCGTCTTCGACCCGCAGGGCGAGGTCCAGGCCGTCTACCGGAAGATCCACATGTTCGACGTCGAGGTCGGGGGGCACGTCTACCGGGAGTCGGAGACGGAGGAGCCCGGGGATGGGCCCGTGACGACGGAGATCGAGGGTTGGAAGGTGGGGCTGACCGTCTGCTACGACCTGCGCTTCCCGGAGCTTTACCGAGCGGCAGCCGTCGACGGTGCGGAGGTCGTCACCGTCCCCGCCGCGTTCACGCTCTTCACGGGCAAGGATCACTGGGAGCTTCTGCTCCGCGCCCGAGCCGTCGAGAACCAGTGCTACGTCGTGGCGGCGAACCAGTGGGGATCGTTCGCGGACGGGAAAGCAGCCTATGGCCGCTCGCTGATCGCCGACCCATGGGGGATCGTCCTCGCAGAGGCTCCGGACGAGGACTGCGTCATCTCGGCGGAGCTCGACCGCGCGCGGATGGAGGACATCCGGCGGCGCCTCCCGTCGCTCGCGAACCGACGGCCGGCCGCGTACGGCTCGCCTGCCCACGCTTGACGCTTCGCGCGGTTCTCTTCGACGTCGACTTCACGCTGGCCAAGCCCGGCCCGCTCCTCGGGCCCAAGGGCTACCGGGACGCAGGCCGCCGTCATGGCCTCGAGCTCGACCCGGCCCGCTATCTGGAAGCCCGCGCCGCAGCCATCGTCGACCTCAAGCACCACCCTGAGCTCGACCACGACGAGGAGATCTGGATCCGGTTCACCGAGGACATCGTCCGTGGCATGGGCGGGGAGGGCGCTCACTGCCACGCGGTCGCCGAGGCGATCACCGCGGGCTGGCTCCAGTCCGAGAACTTCGAGCTCTACGAGGACGTGCTGCCCGTCCTCGCGCTCCTCCGCGAGCGCGGGCTTAAGATCGGCCTCGTTTCGAACACGAGTCGTGATCTCGACGCATTCGTCAGCCACTTCGCACTCGACGTCGACGCGTGGATCTCGTCGCGTACGCATGGGAAGGTGAAACCGAGCCCCAGCATCTTCAGAGCCGTGCTCGCGCTCCTAGCCGTCGAGCCGCAGGACGCGGTGATGGTCGGCGACTCGGTGGACGACGACGTCGAAGGCGCGCGCGCGATCGGGATGCGCGCCTTTCTCGTCGACCGCGAAGGGCGGATGGAGGGGACGGAGGCGCTCCCGACGCTGCTCGCGCTTCCCGCCCAGCTCGGGATCGAGGCCGGCGCTGCCTAGGCGGCCCCAGCTCGCCGTTGCTCAAACCCCGGTCGAGGAGGCCCCTGAGCGGTCTCCGCGAGGTCTCATCTGGTCGCTCGGCCTCGGTGCTTTCGGGCTGGCCTGGTCGATCACGACCGTCGCCGCGTACCTGCCTCCGCTCCTCAAGGAGTTCACTGACTCGAGAACGCTGATCGGCCTCGTCCTCGCCGCCGAAGGCGTCTTCGCGTTCTTCCTCCCGCTCTTGATCGGGCCGATGAGCGACGCGACCCAGCTCCCACTCGGGCGCCGGCGCCCGTTCATGCTGCTCGCGCTCGCTCCGATGGCGATCTGCCTCGCCGTTCTCCCGTTCATGCCGAGCTTCGAGGCGACCGCGCTGGCGCTGTTCGGGTTCTTCTTCGCGTACTACATCTACGAGCCGCCGTATCGCGGGCTCTATCCCGACAAGCTCCCCGAGCAGTACTTCGGGCGCTCGCAGGGGGTGCAGCACCTCAACCGCGGGCTCGCGCTCGGCGGGGCGCTCGTGGGGGGCGGCTTCCTCCTCGCGGTGTGGGAGCCTTTCCCGTTCGTCCTGGCGGCCTGCGTCACCCTCATATCGTGCGGCGCCGTCGTCGTCCTCGTGCACGAGGATCAGGCCGGGCAGCAG
>JBDTRS010000130.1:0-4403 GCA_039931575.1 Gaiellaceae bacterium | reverse complement strand
CTACTCCGACCGGTGCGCGGCCGAGGCCTCTGACCGCGTGTTCGCCATCCGCGGCCTCGCCGACTACCTCGACGAGCGGGGAGTGCCCTATGAGCGGTTCGACGACTTCCACGACATCGCTCGCAGTCTCTCTTCCTGAGCCCTACGACTTCGGGCTCTCGACGGAGCGCTTCCGGGCGTTCGGTCCGGACCTCGCGAACCTGTGGCACGAGGACGGAGTCCATCGAGTCTTTGGCGGGACTGAGGTCCGGATCGAGGCGGGCGCCGGCGGCGTGCAGTTCACCCCGGGTGATCCCGCGCTCGGCGAGGGCGTGCGCCATTACCTCGGCGGGCCCTTCGACCTCGATGCGTTCTACGCCTTCGCCGAGAGCGAGCCGGTGCTGGCGCGCGTGGTGCCCGAGCTCCGCGGGTTCCGGCCGCCGCTCTCGCCGGATCCATACGAGACGCTGGTATCGGCGATCACCGCGCAGCAGATCTCGCTCCGCGCGGCGTTTGCCGTGCGGAACCGCTTCATCCAGGCCTTCGGCACCCGTGCAGGGGTTGCCTACGCCTTCCCCACCCGCGAGCGCATCGCGCTGGCCTCGCCGGAGGAGATCGTCGCGCTCGGGTTCTCGCGCCGGAAGGCCGAGTATGCGCTCGGGATTGCGCAGAGCGACCTCGACCTCGACGCGCTCGCGGCTCTCCCCGACGACGAGGTGAAGGCCGTCCTGACTGCCCTTCCGGGGATCGGCGAGTGGACGGCCGACTGGTTCCTCGCGCGCCATCTGGCGCGGCCCGACGCGTGGCCGGCCGGCGACCTCGGCGTGCGCAAGGCGGTGCTCCACTTCTACGGCGAGGAGGACACGCGCGCGGCCGGCGACCGCTTCCCCGGACACCGCAACCTGGCGGCGCACTACCTCCTCACGGGCCATAGGGTTCTCGGCTGATGCGGATCGACGGAATGCCGACCGAAGAAGTCCTGCGCGGCCTGCTCGACGAGGCCCGCGCGAGCGGCGCGGAGCAGGTCGTCGTCGAGACCGATCACGAATCGGGCGACGCATGGATCCGGGCCGGCTTCACCGAGCGCGCGCGAGTCCTCGAGGCGCCCCTCGAGACCGTCGAGCGGCTTCTGACCGGTGCGAAGGAGCCGTCGTTCGGCGCGGTGCACGTTCAGACGGACGACGTCGAGGCGGTAGCGCGCGCGGTGCGGCAGTTCGTCCCGCGGCTTCCTGGAGGGTCGAAGGGAAGCGTCGTCGCGCCGCCGCGGAACGGCTGGACGGCCGTCTACGACGAGCTCTGCGACCGCGAGCCGGAGATGCTGCGCCGGCTCGCGCGCGAGCTCTCGGACCGGATGGGCGCGATCGTCCTGCATCTCGGCGTCGAGGAGGGCGCCGTCGTCCGCTTCGCGTTTCTGGAGCGGGGGCGCGTCATGGACGAATACCTGTCCTTGCCCGAGTACCACGGCCCGCTTCCGCCGGGCGACATCATCGGCCTGGGGGCAAATCCGACGGTGGTTGCGCGTCTCACGGGCGCCGACCCGAGCCAGGTGCGGGCGGTGGCCCGAACGGCAGCCGGTCCGCAGGAGCTTCCGCCGGCCGCCGAGCTGGTCGTGCAAATCGCCGCGGTCCTCGGAGTCGAGGGGGCGGAGCACGGCTACGCCGAGGCTCGGACGATTCCCGGCGCGCTCGACCTGCCGCGCGCATGACAGTCGTTCTGCTGCTGCACGCGTTCCCGCTCGACGCCCGCATGTGGGACGCCCAGGTTGCGTTCCTCGAGGAGGCCGGCTACGACGTGATCGCCCCCAACCTGCCCGGGCGCGAGCAGGACTCCTCGTTCTCGAGCTGGGCGAGCCGAATCCTCGAGCTGCTTCCGGGCGACTTCGTTCCGGTCGGAACTTCGATGGGCGGCTACCTGGCGTTCGAGCTCTGGCGCCAGGCGAGTACGCGGATCCCTGCCGTGGGCCTCATCGACACGCGGGCGACCGCGGACTCGTCGGAGACAAGGGACGTGCGGGACATGGCGGCTCTACTGCTCCGGGAATCGGGCTTCGACCCGTTCTGGGACGACCTGGCGCCGACGCTCTTCTCACCGGGAGCGGCCCCCGGGCTGGTGGAGCGGGCGCGTGCAATCGGGGCCGCGCAGCCGCTCGAGAGCCTGGTGGCCTCACTCCAGGCGATGCGCGACCGGCCCGACTCGCTCTCGACGCTGCCCGGCATCGACGTGCCCGTGCTCGTCGTCGTCGGGGAGAAGGACGCGATCACTCCTCCGCGCGACGCCGCCGAGATGGCTGCGGCGCTCCCGAATGCTCGGGTGGCGCAGATTCCCGAAGCGGGGCACCTGACTCCGCTCGAGCGCCCGCACGAAGTCAACGAGGAGCTGTTGCTCCTTCTCCACGAGGCGCTCCCATAGAGGCAGACGAGCTCGCACGCCTGCTCGCCGAGGACGCCGTGACGCTCGTGGACGTCCGCACCCCCGCGGAGTTCTCCGGCGCGACGGGCTATCCGTGCGACCCGCGCCAAGGTCACATCGAGGGCGCTGTCAACCTGCCGGTGGAAGTAATCGTGGAGGAAGACCCGCGACCCCTCCTCATCGGCCTTGGTCTTGACCTCACTCGCCCCATCGTGGCTTACTGTCACTCCGGACAGCGATCCGAGGTCGCTGCACGGCTCCTCCGCTCGGCCGGGCTTGACGCCGTCAACTACGAAGGATCCTGGCACGAATGGTCGAGGCGCGGTGACTGAGAGGCTCGCGCGGGCGAGCGCACGTCATCCGTGGCGGACGATCGGGGCCTGGCTCGTCGCCGTCGTGCTCGCGTTTGGCATCGTCGGCGCTCTCCTGGGGGACGTTCTCACCTCCGACGCGGAGGTGACGAGCCCGACGGACTCGAAGCGCGCGGCGGAACTCGTCGGCGAGAGCTTCCGGCCCACACAGGCCGATTTCGAGCGGGACGTCAGCGAGGTCGTCGTCGTGCGCTCCGTCAACGGGAAGGTCGACCACGCTCGAGTCGAGCAGCTCGCCGGGGACCTGCAAGCCGCCGGCGCTTCATTTGTGGCAACGTCGGCCGACGACGACCGCCTGGTCTCCGCAGACGGAAACGCTGAAGCCCTGTTCGTCGCCCTTGGTCAAAGCGCAGAGGACGACGTGGCCGCTGTCGTGAAGGCCGTCCAGCGTCTCGACGCAGAGCCGGGCTACGAAGCGGCGATTACCGGCGAGTTCGTCAGCGACGCCGACCTGGAGACGCTCTCGCAGGACGACCTGCGAAACGGAGAGCTCTTCTTTGGGGCGCCCGCCGCTCTCATCATTCTGCTGCTCGTCTTCGGCGCCGTGGTGGCGGGACTCATCCCGCTCGTCCTTGCCATCCTCTCGATCATCATCGCTCTCGCGCTCACCGCCCTCCTCGGCCAAGTGTTCGAGCTCTCCATCTTCGTCCAGAACATGATCTTCGGCATGGGGCTCGCGCTCGGGATCGACTACTCGCTCTTCATCCTCTCGCGCTTCCGCGAGGAGCGCGCCGAGGGACGTGACAAGCACGACGCGATCGGGACCGCGGGGGCGACGGCGAGCCGCGCGGTGCTCTTCAGCGGCATCGCCTTCGTGTTCGCGATGTTCGGGCTCGAGCTCGTCCCGAACACGATCATGCGCAGCCTGGCGACGGGCGCCATCCTCGTCGGCATCGTCTCCGTTCTCGCCGCGCTCACTCTCCTACCGGCCGTCATCAGCCTCCTCGGCGACCGGATCAACGCTCTCCGAATCCCGTACTTCGGGCGGGTGGCGGGCGCCGGCAGCGAGAGCCGCTTCTGGAGCCGGATCGTCAGCGCCGTCATGCGCCGGCCAGTTCTGAGCCTCGTCGTCGCGGTCGCGTTGCTGCTCGGGGCGGCGATCCCGATCCTCTCCTACGAGACCGGCGAATCGGGAATCAGCACGCTGCCGGACCGCTTCGAGTCGAAGCAGGGCTTCATCCTCTTGAACGAGGAGTTTCCAGGCCAGACCACCGACCCCGTCAGGATCGCCGTCGACGGCGATTCCGACTCCCAAACGGTCAGGACGGGGGTCGAGCGGCTGCAGGCCGCCCTGGGCGAGCGGCCCATCTTCGGAGCGCCGACCGAGCAGACGAGCCCCGGTCGCGATCTGATCGTTCTGACCGTGCCTGTCAGGGGCGACGCCGTCTCGGACGAGGCGGTCAGCGCGGTGCGGGAGCTGCGCTCGGACGTCATCCCCGCGGCCTTCGAAGGCACGGGCGCCGCTGCGTACGTCGGCGGCACGACGGCCGAGGAGATCGACTACTTCGACGTTATGAACCGTTGGCTCCCGATCGTGTTCGCCTTCGTGCTCGGCCTGAGCTTCATCCTGCTCACCGTCGCCTTCCGCTCGATCGTCGTCCCGGCCACGGCGATCGCCATGAACCTGCTCTCGGTCGGCGCCGC
>JBDTRS010000129.1:0-4578 GCA_039931575.1 Gaiellaceae bacterium | reverse complement strand
GCGGGCGAGCGAGGACGCAGGATCGGAACGAGAAGCGCGGCCTGGCGGCACAGCGCCGCGTTTCGCTAAGCCCTCTTAGGCGGCGCGGGCGCGCTTGTCCACGTAGAGCCGGCGATCCGCGGTCTCGAGGAGCGCGTCCGCAGCCGTGGCGTCCGCGGGCAGGAATGCGGCGCCTGCGCTGACCGAGATCCCCTCGGGCAGCCGCTCGTGGAGGCGGGCGAGGAAGGAGCCGGCCGTCTCGGGCCCGGCCTCGAGCAGAACGGCGGCGAACTCGTCGCCGCCCACGCGGCCGACGGAGTCGGTCTCGCGTGCGGTGCCCGCGAGTGCCGTGGCGAAGGCGCGCAGAAGGCGGTCGCCCTCCTGGTGGCCCTCGCGGTCGTTCGTCTCCTTGAAGCCGTCGAGGTCGAAGAGGAGGAGAGCGAGGCGGCCGCGGTAGCGCCGCGAGCGGGCGGCGTCGGCCGCGAGGCTGGCGTTCAGGGCCCGGTGGTTCAGAAGTCCGGTCAGCGGGTCGCGCCGCGCGCGTTCGGCCAGCTCTCCCGTCACGCGCTCGACATAGGCGACGACGCAGCGATCGAGGGCGTGCCTGGCCTCCACCTCGCCGTGGCGCTCGAGCACGCGGCCAAGGACGAGAAGCTCCGCGGCCACCTCCCTCGGGGCGAGCCCGAGGCTCTCGCGCTCGAGTGCGTGGTCGGCCGCGAGGCTCGCCGGCTCGTCGTCCGCGTCGAGCGCGGCCACGAAGGAAGGAAGGGTCCCGAGCTGCCCGAGACGGCCCAGCCGCTCGAGCGACGGGACGACGCCTTCGGCGAGCGCCTCCTCGATGCTCTCGACCGCGAGGTCCCAGGCAGATGTCTTCACGACCCCGGTCACGCCGACCAGCCTAATCAAGGGTCCGGCTGACCACCCGGGCGGCGCGTTACGCCGGGCAAAGCCCGACTCGCGGCGCCTGCCGCCCCTGGCGGCGGGACGCCCGCGCTCGTGGCGCTTGTCCGCACGCTCTTGTGCTGTCCTGCGCGCCACTCGCTCGCGTCCCTTGCCAGCGGCGACCCGGGTGGCCAGCTCCGCTAGAATGCAGCGGTTTTGTCACCGACCCGGCGGACGTGCCCGGGTGGCGGTGCCGGATACATCCGGTTCCACCCGATTCCGTCGGCAGTCTCATCTCAGCAACCGAGGAGGATCAGTTTGTCCGTCGTAAGCATGCGCGAGCTGCTGGAAGCCGGAGTGCACTTCGGCCACCAGACGCGCCGCTGGAATCCCAAGATGCGTCGCTACATCTTCACCGAGCGCGGCGGCATCTACATCATCGACCTACAAAAGACGCTCGCTCTCATCGAGGAGGCGCACAGCTTCGTGCGGAACGTCGCCGAGCGCGGCGGCTCCGTGCTCTTCGTCGGCACGAAGAAGCAGTCTCAGGACTCGGTCGTCGAGCAGGCGGACCGGGTCGGAATGCCGTACGTCAATCACCGCTGGCTCGGCGGGCTGCTCACCAACTGGCGCACGATCTCGGAGCGCATCGAGCGCCTGCACGAGCTGCGCCGCCTCCGCGACGAGGGCCAGCTCGAGCTCCTGCCGGCGAAGGAGCGCATGGCAATGGCAGCCGAGCTCGAGAAGCTCGACACCAATCTCGGCGGCGTTGACGACATGAAGCGCCTGCCTGACGCCATCTTCGTAGTCGACCTGAAGAAGGAGCAGCTCGCGATCAAGGAGGCGCGCCGTCTCGGCCTCCCGGTCATCGGGCTCGTCGATACGAACTGCGACCCGGACGACGCTGACTACGTCATCCCCGGGAACGACGACGCCATCCGTTCCTGCAGCCTGATCGTGCGCCTGATCGCAGACGGAATTGAGGCCGGAAAGCAGAGCGTGACGGCGGCCGAGATGACCGCCCCGGCGAACGGAAAGCCCGAGCAGCCGCCCGAGGCGGAAGCTCAGACCGAGGAAGTGCCCGTTGCCGAGGAAGCTCCCGCTGCCGAAGAAACACCCGCTGCCGAAGAGCAGGCCAAGGAGGAGGTGCCGGCCGAATGACCGAGATCCCAGCCTCTCTGGTCAAAGAGCTTCGCGACCGCACCGGCGCTCCGATGATGGATGCCAAGCGTGCCCTCGTGGCCGCGGGCGGCGACATCGACGACGCCGAGCGCGATCTGCGCGAGCGAGGTCTCGCCGCTGCCGCCAAGCGGGCGGGGCGGACGACGCCCGAGGGCAGGGTGCTCGCCAGGATCGACGACGGCAAGGGTGCGATCGTGGCCGTCGGCAGCGAGACCGAGCCCGTCTCGAAGAACGAGGAGTTCCTTGGTTTCGCCGAGCGGGTCCTCGAAGCCGTCGAGAGTGAGGGGCCCGATGGGGCGGAGAAGCTCGAGCAGGATCGGGTCGATCTGGTTGCGCGGATCGGCGAGCACGTCGAGGTCGTCGGCGCGGCCCGGCTCGAGGCGGAGAACGGAGAGGTGCTCGCGTCCTACATCCACCCGCCTGCGCAGAAGATCGGCGTGCTCGTCCGCGCGGAGGCTTCTCCCGACCTCGCACGGCTCGTTGCGATGCACATCTCGTTCGCCAACCCTCGCTTCGTCACGCGGTCGGAAGTACCGGCCGACGAGGTGGACGCAGAGCGCGCGATCCTCGGGAAGCTTCCCGACCTCGAGGGGAAGCCCGACGAGGTCAAGGAGAAGATGATCGAGGGCAGGCTTGCGAAGGCCTACTTCGCCGAGACGGTGCTGACGGACCAGCCCTGGATCCACAATCCGGACCAGACAGTGGGGCAGGCTCTCGCGGAGCACGGCGCCGAAGTGCGCGAGTTCGTTCGCTACGCGCTCGCCGGGTGAGCGCCGAGATCGAGAGCGAGGTTGCAGCCTCCGAGGGGCAGTCCGCGGCGTTCCGCCGCGTCCTCCTGAAGCTCTCCGGCGAGGCGCTCCTGGGCCGCCAGGAGTACGGGATCGACCTCGGCCGGGTCCAGGCGATCGCGCGTCAGGTGCAGGACGTGCAGGAGCTCGGAGTCGAGACGGCGCTCGTGCTCGGGGCCGGCAACATCTACCGGGGCATGGAGGCTGCTGCGGAAGGGATGGACCGCGCGACCGCGGACTACGCCGGCATGCTGGCCACCCTTCTCAACTGCCTCGCGGTCCAGGATTCGCTTGAGCGAAACGGCGTGAACACACGGGTGCTTTCGGCGATTACCGCGAGCGAGGTCGCCGAGCCGTACATCCGCCGCCGCGCAATCCGCCACCTGGAGAAGGGCCGCGTCGTGATCTTTGCGGGGGGCACCGGCAACCCGTTCTTCACGACAGACACGGCAGCGGCACTGCGCGCCCTCGAGATCGGCGCCGAAGCCATCCTCATGGCGAAGAACGGCGTCGACGGGGTCTACGACGGCGACCCGGACGACAACCCGTCCGCGGCGTTCCTGCCGAAGCTCACGCACCGCGAGGCCCTCGAGCGCGGGCTCAGGGTGATGGACTCGACCGCGCTCTCGCTCTGCATGGACAACAACCTTCCCATCTACGTCTTCGGCCTCGACGACGAGTCGAATATCGGCCGCGTCGTGCGGGGAGAGCGGGTCGGCACGATTATTGCGACGCCAAGGAGAGAGGAATGATCGACGATTTCGTCACCGACGCGACCCGGCGCATGGAGAAGTCGGTCGAGTCGGCCGCGCACGAGTTCAACACCGTGCGCACCGGGCGGGCATCCGCCGCTCTGCTCGACCGCATCCAGGTCGACTACTACGGGACGATGACACCGCTCCAGCAACTCGCCACGATCAACGTGCCCGAGCCGCGCCTGATCTCGATCCAGCCCTACGACCCGGGCTCGATCAAGGCGATCGAGCGGGCGATTCAGGAGTCCGATCTCGGCCTGACGCCGTCGAACGACGGCAAGCTCGTCCGCCTGCCGATCCCTCAGCTCACCGAGGAGCGGCGCAAGGAGCTCGTCAAGGTCGTGCGCCATCTCGCCGAGGAGGGCCGCGTCGCCGTCCGCAACGTCCGCCGCGACGTCATGCATGACCTGAAGGAGCTCGTGAAGAACGGCGACGTGGGGGACGACGAGGAGCGCCGGGCCGAGGAGCGCGTCCAGAAGGTGACCGACGACCACGTTGCGAAGATCGAAGAGCTTCTGAAGCGCAAGGAAGCCGAGATCATGGAGGTTTAGACGCCTCCGTGAGCCTGCTGACCAAACTGCGGACGTTCAGGGCCCTCCGGCCGTTGGCGGAGGACGACCTCCCCGAGGTCGCGCGCTCGATCGCGATCATCATGGACGGGAACGGCCGCTGGGCGCGTCGCCGCAGGCTTCCGGTCGCCGCCGGGCACCGTGCGGGCACCAAGTCGCTCCGCCGCACGGTCGAGGCCGCAATCGACCTCGGCGTCGAGTCTCTGTGCGTCTTCGCCTTCTCGACGGAGAACTGGTCGCGCCCGCCCGCGGAGGTCGACGCGTTGATGGAGATCTTTGTCGAGACGATCGAGCGCGAGCTGCCCGATCTGGCCCGCCAAGGGGTCTGCACTCGCTTCATCGGCCGCCGCGACCGGGCGACGCCCGAGCTGCAGGCGCGGATGGCCGCGCTCGAGGAGGAGACCGCCGCCAACGAGCGCCTCC
>JBDTRS010000128.1:0-4815 GCA_039931575.1 Gaiellaceae bacterium | reverse complement strand
CATCGAGCGTCGTGTGAGTCTCGTTCCCGGGCTTGTAGTCGCCGACGACGCCGATGAGCACGGGTCCGACTCTACCTTTCGAAGGCGCCGATACCATCGCTTCGTGGCCGCGCCTCTTCGCAAGGACCAGGAGCTCGATCTCCATGTCGATTCCCTCGCCTACGGCGGGAACGGCGTCGCGCGGCTGAACGGCTTCGTGGTCTTCGTCCGCCGCGGGCTCCCCGGCGACACCGTGCGTGCCCGGGTCACGAAGGTGAAGCGAAACCATGCCGAGGCGGACGCGCTCGAGATCGTGGAGGCTGGCGCGCTTCGGGTCGAGGCGCCCTGCGCGCACTATCCCGCCTGCGGCGGGTGCCGCTTTCAGGATCTCGCCTACGAGGCGCAGATCGAAGCGAAGGCCGGGCAGGTCGCCGACGCGCTGGCGCGGATCGGGCGACTGGAGGGATTCGAGCTGGAGCCGATCGTCCCGGCCGCCTCGATCTTCCACTACCGCAACAAGCTCGAGTATTCGTTCAAGGCCACCGATTCCGGCGTCGCGCTCGGCTTCCACAAGGCGGGCCGCTGGGACGAGGTGCTCGACATCGAGCGCTGCTGGCTCACGACCGACCTGGGGAACGCGATCCGAAACGCGGTCAAGGCATGGGCGAACGAGCAAGGCCTCGCCGCCTACGACCAGGAGACGCAGCAGGGATACCTCCGCCATCTCGTCGTCCGCGAGGGCCGCAATACGGGCCAGGCTCTCGTCGTGCTCGTCACGGCGCCGGGCGCCTTGCCGGAGGAGGGCTTCGTCGAGACCGTGCAGCGCTTCCCCGAGGTTCGGTCCGTCTACTGGGCGATCAACGACACGCCCGCTGAGATCACGAGTGTCCCCTCTCGTCTCCTCTGGGGCGAAGAAGCGATCGAGGAGCAGATCCTAGGGCTCCGTTTCCGCGTGCGGCCGAACGCCTTCCTGCAGACGAACACGGAGATGGCCGAGAAGCTCTACTCGCTCGCAATCGAGTACGCCGGCCTCACCGGCGAGGAGACCGTCTACGACCTCTATTGCGGGACGGGGACGATCGGCATCTCGATGGCGCGCGAGGCGTTGACCGTCTGGGGAATCGAGGCGTCGGAGGAGTCCGTCGCCTGCGCGGTCGAGAACGCGGAGCTGAACGGGCTTGCCAACACCGCGTTCTTCGCGGGCGAGGTGGGAGCGGACGTGGAGGAGCTCCGCGAGCGCGCCGGTCCGCCCGACGTCGTGGTGGTCGATCCGCCCCGGTCGGGGCTCGTCGGCAAGGCGCTTGCCCGTGTGGGAGCGCTCGAAGCGCCGCGGCTCGTCTACGTCTCCTGCAACCCCACGACCTTGGCCGGGAACGCGAAGGAGCTCGTGTCCGACTTCGGGTACACCCTCGAACGCGTGCGGCCCGTGGACATGTTCCCGCACACGCCGCACGTCGAGTCCGTGGCCTTGTTCACCCGCTAGTGACTCACGGACGGGGCCACTAAGAATGAGGGTCGCCGCTCTCTACGACATCCACGGCAACCTGCCGGCGCTCGAAGCCGTGCTCGCAGACGTCGAGGCGGAGACCATCCTCGTCGGCGGAGACGCGGTGCTCGGGCCGATGCCGGCGGAGACCCTCGAGCTTCTGCAGGAGCGAGGCGCGACCTTCATCCGCGGCAATACGGACCGCGCGGTCGGCGGGGGCGTCCTCGACGACGATTCCTGGGCGGACCGCATCGGCTGGATCCGCTCGCAGCTCAACGAGGATCAGCTCGCGTTTCTCCGAGGCCTTCCGCATCCACTGTCGCTCGCGGTGGACGGTCTCGGCCCCGTCCTCTTCTGTCACGGCTCGCCGCGAAGCGACGAGGAGATCCTCACGGCAGTCACGCCGCCGAAGCGGCTCGACCCGATCCTCGACGGCGTCCAGGAACGGGTCGTGGTCTGCGGCCATACCCACGTGCAGTTCGACCGGGTCGTGGGCCAGACGCGCCTCGTGAACGCGGGCAGCGTGGGCATGCCCTACGAGGGCGAGGCGGGAATCGCCTGCTGGGCCGTCGTCGGCCCCGACATCGAGCTACGACGCAGCCGCTACGACGCGGATGCAGCCGCCGAGCGCATCCGCGCGACGGGGTTCCCTCACGCCGAGGATTTCGTCAAGGAGTACCTCCTCCACCCGACCGGGGCGGAGGAGGCCACCGCTCACTTCGAGGCCCTCGCCGAGCGCCAGTCGCGGTAGTTGCGCCAGAGGAAGTCGCCGTTCGCAAGGACAAAAGCGACCGAGAGAAGCGGCAGCGCAGGCAGGCCCGAGATGTCGAAGCCGACCGCGAGCGCCAGGGTGGCGCCGAAGGAGAGCGCCATCAGGAGCCAGGTCCAGCCGACCCGGAGCCCGAAGCGCTGGGCGGCTCCGAGGAAGAGCGAGAAGAAGAGGACGTCAGGAAGCCCCAGCTGCGCGGAGCTCTGCTCTCCGGGGAGCGGGAACGAGATCGAGAGCGCGTTGAAGACCTGCGGCTGGTTCTCAACGATCTCCTTCGTCGGCCCACGGGCGACCGAGAAGATGTCCACCGGGACGATGAGGACGGCGACTAGCAGGACCCACGAGAGCGTCTCGAAGAAGGAGAGGAAGCACCACGCGACTGCGACGACCGCCGCGAACTTCACGAAGTTGGCGGCGATGTCGAGGCTGGCCAGCTCGAGCATCACGCTCAGCCCGACCAGCGAGACCGCGGCCACCCCCAGGCGTGAGATCTCCTGGTCGCGCAGGGGGAGCGCGAGCCAGACGAGCAGGAACGTGAGGGGTATCAGGCCGGCCGAGAGGAACGCGACGTTCGACCAGACGCCGAGCCGGGGCAGATCGTCCGCCACGCCGTAGTACCAGGCGAGCGTCGCAACGACAGCTAGTACGGCGGCAGTTCGGACCACCAGGGGCCGATTGCCTTGAAGGCCTCCCAGAACTCCCTCTTCGCTGGCGCTTCGTCCAGGGACGCGTCCAGGTCCGGGGTCACGAGCGCCTCGATCGTCGGCGTGAAGCCCTGGATCGACCCCGGCTCGTTCTTGACCTCGGCCGCGAGCGGAAAGCGGACGGCGTTCAGGCACGAGACGGCATCTTGACCCATCGCCACGATGAGCTTCGGCTGGACGATGTGAATCTCGCGCGCGAGCCACTCGCGAGCCTCGCCCTCGTCGGCCTCGGCGAACTTGAGGCAGTTGGTGCCGTAGATCGCGGTCGGGTCGACGTGCAGGCGCTGGAGCGACTTCAAGACGGCCTGTCCGGCGCGGCCGAAGAACGCCACGCCCTCGTGCTGCTCAGCGATCTGCGCGCCGTACTTCAGGAGGAAGATGTCACCGAGCGGGTGGCCCGACCCCAGCACCGGCGCGCGCTCCGGCCCAGCGACCTGCGCGATCTCACGACCGAGATCGTTGATCTCGGCGATCGCTTTCTCGAGGTAACGCTGTGAGATGTCGTCCGTGGGCACGGGCAAGGGGCTGGCGCCCTATTCGGGGTCCCCCCGAGTTGTTCCTACACGGCCGCCCGCGAGCGCTTGGCCCGGTTCTGCGCCACCCACTTCAAACCCTGGAGGTAGACGAGCGACTTCGGCCGGCGGAGGATCTCCGCCGAGCGAAGGCTGATGAGGAACTCGGCCGGCGTCTCGAAGGCCCGCATGCGCACGAGGCCGGTTCCGACCCCCTGCAGCACGTGCGCGTCCGAGCCCGCTCCCATCGTGAGGTTGTACTTGCGCGCGTAGCGAAGCGCCTCGTCGTTGAAGCCCTCGAAGAGGAGGCGCGCGTTGTAGACCTCGAAGACGTCGATCTCGGCCAGGTGGCGGCTGAGGGTCGGCGCATCCGGGATCGTGTGCAGGCGGTCGAAGGGGTGGGGGAGATAGACGACGCCGCCCTGGTCCCGGATCGCGGCAATCGTGTCGGCCATCGGCAGCCCGCGCTCGATCTCGCTCTCGAGGAAGAGGCCGATGACCTCGCCGGCATCGGTCTTGATCTCCTCGCCGGGGATGACGACGAGGTCGCGCCCGCGCGCACGCTCCACGGCCTCCTGCGCTCCCGCGAAGACGTTGTGGTCGGTGACCGCGATCGCGCCCAGCCCCTGGGCCTCCGCGTAGTCGAGGAGCTCCTCGACCGGAACCGAGCAGTCGTGCGAGTGCTCGGTGTGCATGTGCAGGTCGGCGAGGATGAACGGCCGGTCGCCGAGCGGATCGGTCGGGGCCTGGTGGACGGTCCGCCGGCGGCCGAGGACGGAGCGGTAGACACGCTCGAGCTCGGCTCCGAGCGCTCCGACGCTCTCACGCTCGGCTCCCTCCCGAGCCTTGTCGGCGAGCGACTTGCGCCACGCGGGGTCGTCGGCCAGCCGGCCGAGCGCGGCCGCGACGAGCTCAGGCTGCTCGTGGGAGCCGGGAGGGTCGATAACGGGGACACTTGCCGCCGCCGCCTCTGCTGCGAGGCGCCGCAGTCCACGCTCCGCGGGAACGACACCCGCCGCTCCGGCGAGGAGGCGAGCACGGCTCGCGCCGTCGAGGGCCGTACGGACCCACACCCTCCCGCGCAGCGCGCGCGGGACGTACGGGCGGCCGGAGAGAGGGCTCGTACGCATGAAGACGAGCTCCCAGCCCGGCAGGTCGCGAAGCGCGCGCAAAGCCGCCCGCCCGCGCGGAAGCTCCTCCCCCCGCCACTCGAGGAGGAAGCGTTCGGCGGGGCGGCCTTCCCGAAAGAGCTCCAGGTCGACGCCTTGGGGAAGGCGGCGGTAGTCGCCGGGAAAGCGGGCCCGTGCCGCCGCCAGCGTCTCCGCGCCGACGGCGGTGAGTGCGTCGATCCGCGACAGGAGCCGC
>JBDTRS010000127.1:0-4880 GCA_039931575.1 Gaiellaceae bacterium | reverse complement strand
GCCGGCCATGGCAGCGCGCGCGAGGGGCGCGCCGCTGGCGGGCTCCGCCAGGTCACGAATCTCGCCGGAGGCCGGCTCGACGGGCTCCCCGTCGATGAAGAGTCCATACTCCCGCGTCGCAATCGCCATCACTGTCCTCCGTCTCGCTCGAAGATCGCCGCCTGCCCCTGTCCGACTCCGACGCAGAGCGTAGCCAGCCCGTAGCGGCCTCCGCGGCGCCGAAGCTCGTGCAGGAGGCCGACCACGAGACGGGCCCCGCTCATCCCCAGGGGATGGCCGAGCGCGATCGCTCCGCCGTTGACGTTGACGAGCGCGGGGTCGAGCCCGAGCTCCCTGATCACCTGGAGGCTCTGCGACGCGAAGGCCTCGTTCAGCTCGACCAGGTCGAGGTCGGCGGCGTCGATCCCGGCGCGCTCGAGGAGCTTGCGAACGGCAGGGACCGGCCCGATGCCCATGTAACGCGGGTCGACCCCGGCGACCGCGCTCGCAACGAACCGGCCGAGCGGCTCGACGCCGAGCTCCTGGGCCTTCTCCGCGCTCGCGATCACGAGCGCGGCCGCGCCGTCGTTGATGCCGCTCGAGTTCCCGGCAGTCACCGTTCCGCCTTCGCGAAAGGCCGGCTTCAGCGCGGCCAGCTTCTCGGCGCTCGTGTCGGGCCGTGGGTGCTCGTCGCGTACGACCTCGCCGACCGGAACGAGCTGGTCCTCGAACCGGCCGTCCTCCTGGGCCGCCACCCACCGGCGGTGGCTCTCGAGGGCGAACGCATCCTGCTCTTCCCGGCTGATGCCGTAGCGTTCGGCGACGTTCTCGCCGGTCTCGCCCATCGATTCGAGCGGGAACATCGCCTCCAGCCGCGGGTTGGGGAAGCGCCAGCCGAGCGTCGTGTCCCAGAGGGTCTCGTCGCCATGCTCGGGCTTGGCCAAGACGAGCGGCGCGCGCGACATCGACTCGACGCCGCCCGCGACGAAGAGCTCGCCGTCCCCGGCGCGGATCGCGTGCGCGGCGGACACGACCGCGGAGAGGCCGGATGCGCACAGGCGGTTGAGCGTGATGCCGGCGACGGTGTCGGGGAGACCGGCGAGCAGCGCGGCCATGCGCGCGACGTTGCGGTTGTCCTCACCCGCCTGGTTCGCTGCGCCGAAATAGACATCTTCGATCTCTCCACCGGAGACCCCCGCCCGTTCGACCGCTTCGCGGATGACCAGAGCCGCGAGGTCGTCGGGGCGAACGCCGGCCAGCGCCCCGCCGTAGCGTCCGATGGGCGTTCGGACCGCAGAGAGGATGACCGCCTCCGGCACGGACCCAGTCTAGCCCCGCTCTAAGAGACGAACTCGACGCGGACCGGCTGGTCGAACGCGCCGATCTGCTCGCCGCGGCGAAGAAGTTCGGCAACCGCCTCGCGACCCTCGTCGCCGTAGTCCTCGGTGAGGCGGTTCACGTACATCCCGACGAAGCGGTCTGCGAGCCGGCGGTCGAGGCCGCGCCCGTACTGGAGCGCGTAGGAGAGCGCCTCCTCACGCGAACCGAGACCGGCGGCAATCGACTCGCGCAGCACCTCGGAGAGATCGTGGAGCATGTCCTCGCCGAGATCGCGGCGGGCGACGTTGATGCCGAGCGGGAGCGGAAGCCCCGTCTCGAGGAGCCACCACTCCCCGAGATCGACGACGTTGTGGAGGCCGTGCGACTCGTACGTGAGCTGACCCTCGTGGATGAGGAGGCCGGCCTTTGCGCGACCCGACTTGACCTCGTCGATGATCTGGTCGAAGGGAACCTCGCGAAAGCGATACTCGGCGCCCAGGAAGAGCCGGAGGACGAGGAAGGCCGTCGTCATGCGGCCGGGAACGGCGATCTCGACGTCCTTCAGGTCGGCGTGCGAAAGCGGCTCCGTGGAAACGACGATGGGCCCGTAGCCCGAGCCCATGCTCGCGCCATGCGGCAGGATCGCGTAGAGGTCCTGCACGAACGGATACGCGTGCAGGGAGATCGCGGTCACCTCGAGCCGGCCCTCCAGAGCCCACTCGTTGAGCGTCTGAATGTCCTCGAGGACGTGCTCGAAGGAGAAGTGGCGCTTGTCCACGACCCCCGCGCTGAGCCCCCAGAACATGAACGCGTCGTCCGGATCCGGACTATGCCCCAGTCGGATGAGCAAGCGGACGAGCGTAACAACCCCTCCGCGCCGGTGTGCCGGTTGTCGCGAGGCTAGAATTTCGACGTGGCTAAACCTGACCTCTCGGTTGCGATCCAGGACTACCTGAAGGAGATCTACAAGCTCCAGGCGGCCGGAGGCCGGGCAACGACGACGGCGATCGCGAGGCGCATGGGCGTTGCGCCCTCCTCTGTCACCTCGATGATCAAGAAGCTCGCGGCTCTCGGCCTGGTCGAGCACGCTCCCTACCGCGGCGCCGAGCTCTCCGAGGCGGGCACGAAGATCGCGCTCGAGGTGATCCGACACCATCGCCTGCTCGAGCAGTACCTCGCCGAGACCCTCGGCCTCGGCATCGACGCCGTCCACGACGAGGCCGACCGGCTGGAGCACGTCATCTCGGAAGAGCTCGAGGCCCGCATCGACGAGCAGCTCGGCTTCCCGACGCACGACCCGCACGGCGACCCCATCCCTGACGCCGGCTTGAACGTCGCCCTGCAGGAGCTCCGCTCCCTCGACGGACTCGAGCCGGGCGAGGAGGCGACTGTCCGTCGCGTCCCCGACGGAGACGCCGCCTTGCTCCGTTACCTCGCCGGGCTGACCCTGATCCCCGGCCGGAAGGTGACGATGCGCAGGTCGGAGCCCTTCGGGGGACCGCTCACGGTCGATGTCGAGGGGACCGAGCACGCCATTTCCCGCGAGCTCGCCGAACGGATAGGGATTTCGCGCTAGCGCCTGGCGCTCCGGGACGGCACCGGCCTTTCCGGCGACCGGAGAGTCAGGAGGGGCTGTGGCCGAAGAACCAGCGCTCGAGGGGCTTGAGCAGCTCCTCCTCGCTGAAGAGGCTCACGCGCTCGTTGACGCCGTCCTCCGCGGACACGCTCAGGTCGTCGGTGATTGCGTTGTTCGCAGCCTCGAGCGCGTCCCCGAGCTCGTAGCCCTCGAAGACGTAGTCGTCCGGACGCGGCGCCGGCACCGAGCGGTTCTTGAGGTCGATCGCGCGGCCGACGGCCCAGAGAGCGCCAGGCCTGCGCTCGATCCAGATCACGATCTCCTCGCGTTCGCCGTCGTCCCCGATGCCGTGGACGACTCTCTCAGCGAACCGCGTGCCCGCTGACTCGGACGGCACGGAAGCAAGGATACAATTGCTGCGTGGCCGACATGGGCGACCAGACGCCGGAGCGGGGCGGGTTCTTCTCCCGCCTCTTCGGCAAGAAGGACAAGACGGAGGCCACCCGGGGCTCCATCTCCAAGGAGGAGGCTCTCGCCTCGTACATCATCCGGGAGCACCGGGCCGGCCGTTCCCTCGAGGACATTCTCAACGACCCGTACCTGAAGAACCGGACCACCGACGAGCAACGTCTCCGGCTGCTCGAGCGTCCCGAGGTGATCAGGGCGGTCGGAGAAGACACGGCCGCCATGGCCGCCGAGCACGTCCGAAGCAGTTAGTAGAGGGCTCGGCGGAACCTCCTAGACCTCGGTCCCGAGGCCCTGCTCGCGAGCCCGCTCGACCACGAGCGCCGCGACTGCAAGGTCCTCGGCGGCGATCCCAAGGCTCTTGAAGAGGACGATGTCCTCGTCCTGGGCGCGGCCGGCCAGTTCACCGCCGACGACCTCGGACAGCTCGTGCACCTCGAGCCAGTCGAGGACTCCGCGCTCCACCGGCTCGACCAGGTCGCCGGCCTCGAGGCGGGCCTGCTCCTTCGAGTCACAGCACACGAACGCTGCCCGCTCGACGACCGCATTGTCGAGCTCCCGCGACTGAATGCGGTTCGCCCCGGCCGCGCAGACGAGCGCGCAAGGTTTCAGCCACTCGCCGCGGAGCACCGGGTCCTTCGACGTAGTCATCGTGACGACGACGTCCTGCTCGGCCGCTTCGCGGTTGTACTCCGCCGCCTCGGCGCCGAAGCGCTTGCAAAACGCTGCGAGGCGCTTCTCGTTCCTCGAGTAAGCGACGACGCGCGCGATCCCCGGGAGGGCCGCACGGATGCATTCGACCTGGCTCTCGGCCTGGTAGCCGGTGCCGATGATGCCCAAGGACGAGGCCCCTGGTCGAGCCAGATGGCGCGCAGCGACTGCGCTGGCCGCCCCCGTCCGGAGCTGGCCCAGCCGGTCGGCCTCGATCAGCGCAATGACCTCGGGCCGGTCGGCGGCGAAAAGGACGACGACAAAACGGGCGCCGGAGGCAAAGCCCGCGTAGGACTTCAGCCCGGCAACGCCCAGCTCGAGATCGGCCGCTGCCATCACGTTCAGGAGCCCTTCTTCGAGGCCAAGGCGGAAACGCGGCCGATTCTCCACGCTGCCACCGGCGAGCCTGCGAAAGCAGCCCTCGACCGCCTCGACCGCGTCCGCGGGTGAGAGTAGTTGCTCGACCTCGGATTCGCGGAGGTAGAGGGGCACCGGGCGGGATAGTCTAGGTCGCGTGGGGCCGATCAGGATCCCGCTCTCGAGCCTCGACGCCGACGGGCGGACCGTGGTCGAGGCGAACGGCGTCGAGATCGCCGTCTTCCTCGTCGACGGGTCGGCCCACGCATTCGCGAATGCGTGCCCGCACGAGGGGAATCCGCTTCGGGACGGCGAGGTCCTCGGCCCAACGCTCACATGCGCTTACCACGGCTGGAAGTTCGACCTCGAAACGGGCGCCTGCCTGGTTGGCGACGAGGCAGCCCAGCTCTTCGAGGCGGAGCTTCGAGGGGACGAGATCGTGGTCAAAACGGGCCTTTAGAGGCGGACCCGG
>JBDTRS010000126.1:0-4902 GCA_039931575.1 Gaiellaceae bacterium | reverse complement strand
GGCCTTTTTGTGATGGAGCTAGCCGGGCTCGAACCGGCGACCTCCTGGGTGCGATTTCGATGAAGGGCTTTGCAGCTACTTACCAAGCATGGCTATTTGTCGCAACCATGGGGTCGCTGCGACGAGACGCTTGCGACCCTTCGCCACCCTTCGTAACGGCCGCTTGACCAAAACTTGACCAACGCTCTGGCCTTTCGGGACGAAGTGACCCAATCGTGTTCCGCGAGTGGTGAGCTCGTCAAGCGGTAGGCACAGCGATGATCGCGACGCGGCGCGTTGCTATGTCCGGACCTGGTACCGACACAAAACCCTCACCATCCCAGAGCTCCCCTGGGTGCGCGCGCTTGCGAAACGCCGACGTTCGACTACCGTGAAACTTGTGGCACGCTGGTGGTGGCGAGGAGTCTTTTCGGTCGAAGTTCCGGAGGGCTGGCAGGTGCGCGATTTTTCCGAAGGCGTTGAATTCGTGCCTCCAGACGATTCTGCCGCCGTTCACTTCTCTAGCCATCGGCGAGAAGAACCGAAGGCGCCAGAGGTCGGCGAGGCGTCGGAGTGGGTGCGTGACTTCCTGCTCAACAACCTAGCCGCGGAAGCGGGAGACCACCCGCCGGAGTCACCGACGCCGTTCGGGCGCGCGTGCATGATTTCGTTCGTGCAGGATGGCGAGGATGCCCCAAGATATTGGGAGGTCGGCGTCCATCTCTGGCCGGAAAGGGCGGTTTTCTTCACGTATAACCACGACGCTTTCCGGCCAGATCTACAGGAGTCCGCGCGATCGATTTTCCGGAGTGCCGAACCCGACGCTTCCGGATGATCTGAGCCGCGCCCAAACGCGCCACATCCGCTAAGGGCCAAGCGTCGGAGCCGCTAAGGACAGCCGATGTCGGATGACACAACGCTGACCCGCCTCTGCCAAGGTCCTCGAGTTGACCGGCTCAGACGTTCAAGCACTTCGCATGCGCCCCGCGTGTCACCGATGCGTCGTACTCGTGACCGACTCACGAACGGAGCCCTCTCCAGAGTGCCTCAAGTAGGAAACACCTGCTTCCTCTGGAATGCCGGGCATCCCGTAACGCCCTCGTAGGGCTGGGCGGGCTCGTCGGTAGACAACCGTGCCCTCCTGCCGACGAGCCCGCCATCGGCTCCATCGCTCGAAGTTACTCCTCCTCCGCGTGGCAGGCAATAGTCCGTTCGGCCCATCTGCCCGTCCAGACAAAGGCCGCTCAAGAAACGAGTGAATTGGGGTCGCGGCGGCGTGGGATATTGCCGAAGTAGTCTTCGAGGCTCTGCGGCCCATGTTGATTCGAATCAGCGACCAATCCTCCGTTGAGGACTTCTGCGCCCATTTCCACCGCTCTGGCTTCGCCGTTGAGCGCGCGGGCGGCAGCATGGTCCAGGTCTACCGGCTTGATGCCCCCAGCAAGGATCAGGAGCGGCGCGAGGTCGAGCTGCACTTGCGGGCGTGGCAGGCAACGAACCCGGATTTGAGCGTCGAGGTGGCCACCTAGACGAAACCGCGTCTTGACCGTGAGTCATCGATACGCTCACCGGTCTTGCCGAGACGCCGCCCGTCTGACTTCGCGCTCGCTATCACCGCCGCCGTCGCGGGAACGGCGATCCTGGCCCGTCCTCACCCTGTTCGTGAACCTGATCGCGTAGCTAAGCGGTCGTGGGCGCTGGCTACTCGTCCATGCCCCATCTTAGGGTCTAGCCGGGCGAGGCTCGACTAGACGAGAGAGAACCACTGCGGGCCGTTCTATGGGGTTTCGAGTGCGAAGCTCAGCGGCAGGTGGTCCGAAATTCCGCGGCGCGTCTTTGCGTCGAAGGGCTGTGGGATCCCGCGCGAACTCGTGAATGTAAACGGCCCGTTGGGGGCGCGCACCTGGCGCGGCGCGTGGATGGCAAGGGACGTCTCGTCGAAGCGAAGCGGACCGACGAGGAAGCCGCGGCTGAAGATGGCCTGGTCGAGCATGTACCAGCGGCTGTCCCAATAGGTCGTTCCCGAGGGCGTATCGGGGGCGAGAAGAACCTTCCAGGTCGGGTTGTAGAGGCGGATGTCGCGGGCGAGGTAAGCGTCGATGCCGGCGAGGCCGCGCGAGCGTGGGAAGGATCTGAGCTCTTCGGCTTGGCTTCGCGTCCGCGAGGCGCCCAGGATCTCGGCCACGCTCCGTTCGTAGGGGTCGTCGTTCAGGTCGCCGATGACGAGGACCGGATAGTTCCAGCGCTTCTCGAGCGTTGTCGCGGAGGGCATCTTCGCGCGCCCCTCCTTCGTCAGCAGCTCTTCCTTCGCGTACATGAGGCGACGACGGACGAGTCGAGCGGTGTAGTCGGCGAGCCCGATCCGGAGCGCATCCGAGTTGCTGATCCTACGCGAGGGCCAGTGCGCCGCGATCACCGCGAACTCGTGGCCGTCTGCGGTTCGGAATTCGACCTCGAGTAGGTCGCGAGTCGTGTAGCGGTTGTTGACGTTGTACGAGGCCGGCTCACCGATGAGCTCGAGCTGAGCGGGGTCGTAGAGCATGACGACGTCGTCGCCGGCGAGAAGCGCAGTGGGGTCGCTGACGGCGCTCAGCTGATTCCAGCCCGCCGCCGCGAGCAGATCGGCTGCGACGCGGCCGTTTTCGACCTCGGCCATCGCAAGCAATGCCGGGGGCGTATCAGTGATGTCCAAGAGGAGGGCGGCCAGCCGTTCAAGCTTCGCCTTGTAAGCCGATCGTGTCCAGCCATCCGCAGCGGTCGCATCGAGCGCGCGCCCGAGGTTGGAGCCTGTCGGTGCCAAGAGGCGCTGGGCGTTCCACCAGATGACTTCGTAGCGTGCCAAGTCGCTAACTCGCGCTCGCGTTCTCGCCGGCGATGTCGATCAGGCTCGGGGCGCCTGCTCTCGCGTTTGTCCAAGGACAGTTTTCTGGAGGCACGACCGTAACGATAACCCTGGCTCGCAAGAACACGGCTTACCGTTGACTTACGTCGAGAGCCGGTTGAAGATGGAGAGCTGCTTCTCCTAGAGCCGCACTAGGTAGATCGGGGACAGCGCCATCGGTTACGAAGCCACTGCGCAGGACTGGCACGACTTGCTCGGCGTCGGGCCGGTCATCCGCGACGTGTTCGTGGGCGAGGCCACGATCACGCGCGCCCTCGACGAGCTCAGGGCGGCGCGCGAACGCTGGCCGGGGACAAGCGAGGACTGGGTGGCGGTCGTGGATGCGACCGCCGAGCAGGTCGAAAGCCTTCGTGAGGTCGCGCAAACCCAACTCGAGGCGATGCGAAGCCTCGAGGAGTCGCTGGGAATAGCCGTCGGCGAAGACGGCTCCTGGTACCCGCCGGACCTGCCCAATCCGGTCGACCGGATTCTGAACGCAGACGAGCTCGAGCTACTCGGACACGTCGACGAGTGGTACGCGGAGATCGCCGCCGCGCACGAGCGCGAGGCCGACGATGCCGAGGACGAGGCAGAAGAGGCCGAGGCCGACTTTGAGGAGGCCGCGGCCGACCTCGCGGAGGCCGAGGCCGATGCCGAAGCTGCCGCCGGCGGCGAAAGCGAAGACGAGGATGGTGAGTGGTGACCGCGGCCGAGCTCCGGCGTCTGCGCCGGCTTATGGCCCAAGTCGACTACCTCGAGGTGCGCGAGCGCGAGCTGAACGTGCTCGTTGGTGCTCTGCGTGAGGCCACCGACCGCGGTCTGGCTCGCGCGCCGGCGCGGCTGACTGACTCGCAGGCCGCAAGTGTCGCCGTGCAGTCGCTGCAACTCGGCAACGCCGAAGCTGCACTCATCCTCGTCCGCCGCCAGCGCGCGCGCCTTGAGGCCGTCCTTGTGCGCCGTGCACGGGCAGCGCGGCGTGACCTCGCTCGGCTCCGGCTCGAGGGGCACTGACGTGGATCCCCGGCCAATCCCGCTCTTGAGCGCCGACGGATGCCTGGTCGTGACGGGGGACGATCTGGCCGCCGTCGCCGTTGATGAGGCCGAGCGGGCGCGAACGCGCCTTTGGGTCTCGATGTTTCTTGTCGGGCTCTCGGCCGCCGACGACCTGCGCCTGTCCGTGCGCTTCGTCCTCGATGCGGTCGTTCGCGCCCACCGGCGCGGAGTCGACGTGCGCGTGATCATCGATGACTTTCGCTTCGGTACCGCGCGCGTTTCGATCAACTCTCCGGCGGCGGGCTATCTGGCCGACCGAGGTGTGCCGGTGCGCATCTGGGTGGGAACGCCCGGCCGCGCCTCGCACTCGAAGCTCATGATCGGAGACGAGACGGTCGTGTGTGGTTCCGGGAACTGGACGCCGGGTGGCCTCGATCGCAATACCGAGCTCGCGCTTCGCGTCCGCTCCCAGGAGCTCGCCTCTGATCTCGCCGGACGCTTCGAGCTCGGCTGGGCCGAGGCGGAGCCGTGGATTCCCCGTGAGGCCCCGGTGCGGCTCGTCGGAGCCACCCCCGCCAAGCCCAAGGCGGACTTGGGGTGAGCACGACTCGGACGAGCGAGGCCGAGATCGCCTCCGAGCTGGCGCAGAGGCTTACGGGCGTCCCCGGGTACTCGCCGGGGCAAGAGCGCGAGCTTGTTCGCGCCTTCCATGCGGCGGCGGCTGCGGTCGAGGTCGGTGACGACGTCGCGGCGGTCGTCCTCGGTGCCTGGTGGTGGCCGTACCGGCTTTCGGTGCTGGCGCGGGCGCTCAATGCACAGGCAGCTCACGTTCTCGGCTGGCGTGCGCGACCACCGCGGAGGTGGACCTCGTTCTCGGGGGCGGGTGGCCCGGGCGGGTTGACGCGCGCGCGGACGCGCGCGCTCGTCGACGTCAACACCGCGCCGGCAGCCGAGCTGGCGACGCTACCGGGCCTCGGGCCGGTGACGGCTCGGCGCATCGTGGGTGCCCGTCCCTATCGGCGGGTGCGCGACGTGCGGACAGCCGCGGG
>JBDTRS010000125.1:0-5004 GCA_039931575.1 Gaiellaceae bacterium | reverse complement strand
TGTCGGTGATCTCGAGGCAGTAGGCGACGAGCGAGCCGGCGGCGCTGCCGCGGCCGGGCCCGACCCCGATCCCGTTTCGCTTCGCGAACGAGATGAAGTCCCAGACGATCAGGAAGTAGTCGGCGAAGCCCATCTCGCGGATCGTCTTCAGCTCGAACTTGAGGCGGTCGTTCAACTCGGGCGTGGCGGAGTCGTAGCGCTTTTGCAGGCCTTTTTCGCAGAGCTCGACGAGGTAGTCGAAGGCGTCGCGATCGCCCGGAACGGGGTAGGTCGGGAGCAGGATGCGGCCGAGCTCCATCGTGACCGTGCACCGCTCGGCGATCTCGAGCGTGCGCGCGACCGCCTCGGGGTAGTCCGCGAAGTCCTGGGCCATCTCCGCCGCGGTCTTGAAGTAGAACTGGTCGGTGTCGAAGCGCCAGTGATTCGGGTTGGCGAGCGAGTCGCCCGACTGGATGCAGAGGAGCGCCTCGTGCGCGCGCGCGTCTTCGTGTCGTAGGTAGTGGACGTCGCCGGTGGCGACGAGCGGTAGGCCGGTGGTCTCGGCCAGCTTGGCGAGATCGGCGTTGATCCGCTTCTGGATCTCGATGCCGGCGTCCTGGATCTCGAGGTAGGTCGAGTCGGCGCCGAAGATGTCGCGAAGCCGCGCGATTTCTTTTTCAGCCTCGGCCGGGTTTCCGTCCTCGAGCGCCTTGCAGACGCGGCCCGAGAGGCAACCGGAGAGGGCGATCAGCCCCGTGGAGTGGCTCTGGAGGAGCTCCCAGTCGACGCGCGGCTTGTAGTAGTAACCCTCGAGGTAGCCCGCCGAGGCGAGCTTGATCAGGTTCGCGTAGCCCTCGTTCGACTCGGCCAGGAGCGTGAGGTGCGCGTAGCCCTTCTGCTGGGCCCGGCGATCGTCCGCGACGTAGACCTCGCAGCCGAGAATCGGCTTGACGCCTGTCTTTCCAGCCTCCCGGTAGAGCTCGACCGCCCCCGCCAGCGACCCATGGTCGGTGAGCGCCACCGCGGGCATCTCGAGCTCGGCGGCCCTGGCCGCGAGATCGGGGATGCGGCACGCCCCGTCGAGGATCGAGTACTCGGAGTGGACGTGAAGATGGACGAACGGCGCTTCCGGCACGGGAAGTCCATCTTAAACCTGGGGTCCGACAGTCCCGCTTTTCCGCCTGCCTGGGAGGGTTTGGCGGAACGTCGCTCGTCGTCAGGCCGAGGCAAGGACGCAGGGAGCCCGCGTATTGGTAATACGCGGGCGAGCGAGGACGCAGGATCGGGGCGAGAAGCGCGGCCTGGCGGCATAGCGCTGCGTTTCGTCAAGCCCTCCTACTAAGGCAGCCGCTCGACCGCTTCGACTCGCACGAAGTCGACCTCGAGCTCACGAATCGCCTCGGCCACGGCTCCAGCGAAGTCGTCGGCCTCGAGCTCGACCTCGACCTCGGGCGACTTCGAGTTGCGCGAGCGGTAGTTCTCTTCCTCGAGGATGTGAGGTGGTAGCCGGTCGAGGTAGCAGACGAACCGATAGGTCTGCCCAGCCCGGCGGCCGGTCTCTCGACCCTTGCGCCGCAGGAGGCTTGCGGTGAGCGCTCCCACCCTCTCATCGTGCGGTTTCCGACGGCAGGAATCGTCCCTCTAACGCGGTATTCTTGCGCCGTGGCGACCAAGGAAGAAAAGATCGAGATGGAGGGCGAGGTAGTCGAGGCCTTCCCCAACGGCATGTTCAAGATCCAGCTCGACGAGGGGCACGAGGTGCTCGGCTACACCGCCGGCAAGATGCGCCGCTTCCGCATCAAGATCTTCCCTGGCGATCGCGTGAAGGTCGAGGTCTCGCCGTACGACCTCACCCGCGGCCGCATCGTTTACCGCTACCGCTAGCTCTCGGCCGGCGCCGGGGCGGTTGGCTTCGGCTCGAGCAAGCTCAACACGCGCTCGAGCGCCGCTGGATCCAGCTCGCCCCGGTTGAGCGAGAGCGCCGCGGCAAGCGCGCTCTGGCGGCGGTCGGGCTCGTCCTTCGCGTCCATGAACGCTCGGTTCGAGCCCACCGCCTTCATTCCTCGTGTTCTCTAGTTGGCACCGCCCGGGCTGGGCGTTTCCGCGATCGCGAAGTCCGCGCTGTTGACGTTCGTGTCGTGACCGTCGGGATGGCGTGCTCCGCTTTTCCCCGGCGCCGCAGCGACCGGTGGAGCTGCCGCGGCGCTCCCCTCCACGAACGCATTCGTCGCCTCGCCCCAACCGACCGAGTCAACGATTGCGCCCGCCGCTGTTCGGAGCGCCAAGCCGCCACCGGCGGAGGCGAGGCCGAAAGCGAAGGACTTGTCCGCCGGATGCCCGCCCACGTAGCCGGAGCCGCCGAAGAGGAAGTAGGCGCCCGCCGCCAGCATCGTCCCGTCGGGGAGCGTGCCCAACGAGACGTCGCTCGTTCCCGCCGCCGAGCGGTAGACCAGCTTGTAGCCCGATAGATCGGCGACCGCAGTGCCCGTATTCACGATCTCGATGAACTCGTTGGCGAGGGCGCCCTCGGTTCCCGTCGAGAACTCGTTGATCGTCAGGAGAGCCTCCCCGGGCGGCTCGGAGTCGGTCACGCACCGGATCTGGGCGGCGCCGCTGGCCGGGTCGTAGCCGATCGCGATCGAGCCGGTCTCGGAGCCGACGGTGCACCCGAGCCCTGCGAGGGCATCGAAGGACGCGAGCGCCGGCCCCGCGGGCCCCTGCGCACCGGTCTCGCCCTGCGCACCGGTCTCGCCTTGCGGGCCGGCTGGCCCGGTTTCCCCGCGCGGCCCGCGCTGGTTCCAGTTCAGCGGCCGCTCGCTCGCGCGGCAGCGGCCGTTCGCGACGACGACGCGGAGCGCGCCTCCGTCCACCTTGCGGCAGCCGTGGATGACTCCATTTCTGTCCGGGATCTGCGTTGCGGCGACCGTGGCGCCTACGAGTGCCAGGCCGGCGACCGCGAGCGCGACGACAATCTTCGAGCGCATTCCTCTCCTTCCATCGAGTGGCATGCGCTCGTGATAGCGCTGCAAATCGTACGAATGTGTGACTGCGCACGAACCGGCACGAAATCGCGCACAAGGGGATTCATCTCTCGGGCCCGAATGCCGATTAGAGCGTTCCCGCACTTCCCATGCCCGACCAGCCCAGCCCCATTGGAAACGGGAGTCACGACCTCGCGGAAGCACTCGCGACGACTGACGTCCTCCGCCGCGTCGCCGGCACCGTCGCGATCCACCTCTACGAGATGGAGTACAGCGCCGACGGCAGCTACGTCTGCAACACCTTCATCGGCGAAGGCCTCGAGAGCCTGCTCGGCCCGCTTCCGCCCGACCGAACCCCCGAGGAGGCCTGGGAGGAGGCTGTCCACCCGGACGATCAGGCGATCTACGACGTCACGGAGCAACTCCAGCGCGGCGAGGACGTGGAGATCGAGTACCGCCTGGTCGGATACGACGGCCAGACGCGCTGGGTGTGGGACCGGATGCGTTCGCGTCGCGGGGCCGAGGGCCAGCTCCTCGTGGACGGCATCGTCGCCGACATCACCGAGCGGCGGAAAGCCTCAGACGCTCTCGAAGAGGCCAGGCGCCAGCTCCACCACATCGCCTTCCACGACCCGCTGACCGGCCTCCCGAACCGCGTTTCGTTCCAGGAGTGCCTCGACGAGGCGCTCGCTCGCTGCCCCGACCAGAACTGCGCGGCGGCCGTCCTCTTCATCGACCTGGACAACTTCAAGCTCATCAACGACAGCTTCGGCCATGCGGCCGGCGACGAGCTTCTCCGCGCCGTGGCGGGACGGCTGCAGCGCGCGACCCGCACCGCCGACCTGGTCGCCCGCCAGGGCGGCGACGAGTTCCTCGTCCTCCTCGGCGACATCGAGCCCACGGGCGACCCGGCGGACACGGAGTACGGGCGCAAGGCTGCCGACACCGTGGCGAGAAAGATTCGCCGGACGCTGCGCGCGCCTTTCATGGTCTCCGGGGTGGAGATCTTCGTCAGCGCCTCGATCGGCGTCAGCCTTTTCCCCGAAGACGCCCCCGATAGCGAGACGCTGCTCAAGCACGCGGACACGGCCATGTACCGCGCGAAGGACGCCGGCCGCGACTGCCACGCCCTCTACGCGCTCGACCGCGACGACGCTCTCACTCAGCTCTCGATGGCAGGGCGCCTGCGAACGGCGATCGAGCGCGGGAACGAGCTCGTCCTCCATTACCAGCCGCTCGTCCGCCTGGAAGACGGCGAGATCATCGGCGCCGAGGCGCTCATCCGCTGGCAGGACGGAGAGAGGCTCGTGCCGCCGGCCGACTTCCTCCCGCTCGCTGAGCGCACGGGCCTGATGGCGCCGCTCTCGGACTGGGTGATCGCCGAGGCCTGCCGCCAGGCAAAGCAATGGCGCGATCGCCGCCTCGACCTCTACGTCTCGATCAACCTGCCGCCCTCCTTCTGGCAGCCGACCGCGATGCGGCACGTGCTCGCGACGATCGAGTCGTTCGGCCTCAACCCCGACCGCCTCATGATCGAGATCACCGAGTCCGCGATGATGGTGGACTCGCGCGCGAACATGGAGCCGGTGCTGGACGAGTTGCACGAGCGCGGCTTGCGGCTTGCCATCGACGACTTCGGCAGCGGCCACTCGTCGCTCTCGCGGCTGAACCAGATGCGCGTGTCGACGCTCAAGATCGACCGCTCGTTCGTCCAGGACCTGCCACAGGACCGGAACTCTGCGGTGCTGGTCTCCTCGATCATCCAGCTCGCGCGGAACCTGGGCCTCGAGCCGCTGGCGGAGGGAATCGAGACCGAGGAGCAGCGCGTATTCTTCCTCGAGCACGGCTGCGACCTTGGGCAGGGCTTCCATTTCAGCCGTCCGGTGAAGGCCGTCGAGCTCGAGACGCTCTACCGCGCCAGCCGGCCCGCAGAGTCCGCCGCCTGAGCCACCTGCTACGGTGTGAAGACGGGATGGTAATGAAGCCCTCCCGGTGAGATGAGCTTCTCGTTCCTCCTTCGGGTGTTTCGAGGTAGGCAAGTCTC
>JBDTRS010000124.1:0-5092 GCA_039931575.1 Gaiellaceae bacterium | reverse complement strand
GGACGTCTCGGGACTTCTCCGCGAAGCGCTCAGGGAGAGCGAGACGACCGCCGTGCTCGTCTCGGCCACGCTCGATCCCCGCTTCGTGCGACGGCGGCTGGGCCTCGACGACGCGCGCGAGGTCGTCCTGCCGTCACCGTTCGACTACCGTGAACAGGCCCTCGTGTACGTGCCGGCACGCCTGCCAGAGCCGCGGGCCAGCGGGTACTACGACCGGCTCGCGGACGAGGTGGTCGCGCTCTGCCGCCTGTCCCGCGGCCGGGCGCTCGTCCTTACCTCCTCGTACCGCGCCCTCGACGAGCTCGTCGACCGGTGCGCGGGCCGCGTGCACTATCCGATCCTCCGCCAGGGGGAGGCCCCGCGCGAGCGTCTCCTCGAACGCTTCCGCGAGGAAGTCGATTCGATTCTCTTCGCCACCTCTACCTTCTGGCAGGGAGTGGACATCCCGGGCGAGTCGCTCTCGCTGCTCGTGATCGACAAGCTCCCCTTCGCGGCACCGGAGGAGCCGATCGTCGAGGCCCGCTGCGAGCGGATCACGCGCGAGGGAGGCGACTGGTTCGCGGAGTACGCGCTGCCCACGGCGGTGCTTCAGCTCCGTCAAGGCTTCGGCCGCCTCATTCGAGGCCATGGCGACGAGGGCGTCGTTGCCATCCTCGACCCGCGCCTACGCACCCGCGCCTACGGCCGCCGCTTTCTCGAGGCTCTGCCGCCGGCCCCCGTCGTCGCCGATCTCGACGCGGTTGCGAGCTTCTTCGGCGGACGGGCGAGCGCGACGGCTTGATACCTTTTTCTGCTCGTGGCCAAGAAGAAGAAGAGCCGCGTCCCCACTCCTCCGCGCACGTCCCAGGGTCCGCAGAAGCGGGCTGAGGGGCCGAAGCGCCGCGTCGAGTCGGACGGGCCTCGCCGGCTGAACCTCTGGTTCGTCGCGCTCGGCGCCGCGATCATCGTGGCGGTGGCCAGCGTGGGCATCGCGCTCGCGTTCCGCGGGAACGACACCGTCGCGAACGGCGCTGACGGCGCCTGCGTCCGTCAGACCTTCCCACCGCAGGGAAGCCAGCACGTCGAGAAGCTCGCGAACAGCTTCGAGTACAGCACGTCGCCGCCGACGAGCGGCCCGCACTATCCGGTCCCCGCGATCTGGAATCTCTATACGGAGCCGGTCCCCGAAATCCGGCTCGTCCACAACCTCGAGCACGGCGGCCTGATCGTCCAGTACGGAGACGAGGTCCCCGCCGCGCAGGTGCAGCAGATCACGAGCTGGTACCAGTCCGATCCGGAGGGGGGCAACGGGCTCATCGTCACGCCCTCCCCCGAGCTCGGGGACGAGATCGCCCTTACCGCGTGGACGCATCTGATGAAGTGCTCCCGCTTCGACGAGGGCGCTTTCAACCGCTTCCGCGACGACTACCGTGGGCCGAGCGGCGACGCTCCCGAGAAGTTCCCGCTCTCCGCGTTACCCCCGGGCACATAATCGCTCTCGCCGGGGTGGCGGAACGGTAGACGCAGGGGACTTAAAATCCCCTGGGCTTCGGCCCTTGTGGGTTCGACTCCCACCCCCGGCACTGACGAAAGCCCCTGTCAGGCCGAGCCGGACCCCGACTGTCTCGAATGTTGGCTACGCGCCGGGGGCTCGGTACTGGACTTGGTCGGCCTTGCGCAGGGCATCCAGGGTCTCGTCGACTGTCAGGAGGACGGTCGTTTCGAGCGAGCCAAGCGCACCGCCGCTCCCAATCGCCAGTGCGACCGCTGCCATGGAGACGTTGTCGGGAGCTTCCCAGAGGGTGTAACCGTCATGTCGGCCGAAGGCGTACCAGAACCCGTGCAGCTTCCCATCGACCGACTCGATGTACGACTGGGCGGCCTTGCGACGATCCTCTGGGTTGCTTATCAGCCTGGCCCAAGTCTCCGGGGTGTAGCTGAACCTCGATAAGTAGAGCGGCATCTCCGTCTCCTTCGTCTATCCCGCGAGTCGATGTCAGGCCTCGGAAGCGATGACTCGCATTCGAGCAGTCTGGCACGCCGCGGCATTTCTGGCCGGACTCCCGCCCCTGGCATCGTGTTTCGCTCTCGGGTGGGAGTAGAGTCGGCCCATGTCCTACGGCCTCCTGCTTCTCCGTCTCGTTCTCGGCGGGATCATGGCCGGTCACGGCCTGCAGAAGCTCTTCGGCTGGTGGGAGGGCCCCGGGCCGCGCGGAACCGCGGGGATGATGACGAACTTCAACTTCCGCCTCGCGTCGCTCATGGTGCTCGGTCTCACCGCCGCGGAGACCGGAGGCGGGCTTTTGCTCATGCTCGGCTTCCTGACCCCGCTCGGGGCGCTCGCCGTCACGATCGTGATGTTCAACGCGGTCGCGCTCATCCACTGGGGCAACGGCTTCTGGAACGGGAAGGGCGGTTACGAGTTCAACCTCCTGATCGCGTCGGCGGCGGTCGCGATCGCCGCGACCGGGCCCGGACGGTTCTCCCTCGACCGCGCCCTCGGGTGGGACGACAACATCTCCGGGCTCTGGTGGGGAGCCGGTGTACTGGGCGTCGCCGCGCTCGTCTCGTTCCTCACGCTGACCGCGGGGCGCCGGCGCGTGAGCGTCACCGAGCAGCCGGTCGGCTGACCGAACCGCGAGAATCGAGCCGATGGCCTTCGTCGGCGCGATCGTGCTCGCTCTCTTCGTAGTGCCGCCACCATGGGGCCTCGTCCTCGTCGGGGCGGCCGGGGTGGTGGAGATCGGGGAGACCTATTTCTGGATCCGGCTGTCGCGCCGCCGCCGGATTCAGGCGGGCGCCGAGACGCTGATCGGGGCGCTCGCCGAGGTCGTCTCCCCCTGCCGCCCGGACGGGCAGGTGCGCGTGCAGGGAGAGCTTTGGCGCACCCACTGCGAGGCCGGCGCGGATGTGGGCGAGACCGTCCGCGTCGTCGCGCGCGAGGCTCTGACCCTGCTCGTAGAGCCCGAATAAACTGAGCTGATGGCCATCGAGCCCGCCACGACCAGGCGCGGCGAGCTTCCTCCAGAGCTCGAAGACCCGCTTTTTCGCCAGGCGCTCGGGCAGTTCGACGGTGCGCTCGAGCATGCGGGGATCGACCCGTTCGTGGCTGAGGTGCTGCGCTATCCCGAGCGCGCCCTGTCGGTCTCCATCCCGGTGCGGCTCGACGACGGCACGCTCGGGGTCTACCCGGGCTACCGCGTGCAGCACTCGAGCGTGCTGGGCCCGACCAAGGGCGGCATCCGCTACGACAAGGCCGTCACGCTCGGCGAGTGCGCGGCGCTCGCGATGTGGATGACCTGGAAGACCGCGCTCTTACGGCTCCCCTACGGCGGCGCGAAGGGTGGGGTGCGCTGCAATCCCCGCAACCTCTCACTGGGCGAGCTGGAGCGGCTGACCCGGCGCTTCACTGCGGAGCTTCTGCCGATCATCGGCCCGCAGCGGGACATCCCGGCGCCGGACATGGCGACTGACGAGCAGACGATGGCGTGGATGATGGACACCTATTCGATGCAGATGGGGCACGCGGTGCCGGAGATCGTGACCGGGAAACCCCTCTCGGTCGGGGGGAGCGTGCTGCGGCCCGAGGCGACCGGGATCGGCGTCGTCATGGTCGTGGAGGAGGCGGTGAGACGCCTCGGCTGGGGCCTCGACGGGTCGAGCTGCGTTGTGCAGGGATACGGAAAGGTGGGCGCGGTCGCAGCGCACGAGCTCGCGATCCGTGGCGCCCGGGTGATCGCCGTGTCCGATATCGCGGGCGGCGTGCACGACGAGCGCGGGCTCGATCTCGACGCGCTCGACGCCTGGCGCCGGGAGCACGACGGCATCGCCGCCTTCCCCGGCAGCAAGGCCGTCTCCAACTCGGCGCTCCTCGAGCTGCCCTGCGACGTGCTCGTGCTGGCCGCGACGGAGAACCAGGTCACCGGCGAGAACGCCGGCCGGCTTCAGACCCGCGTGGTCGCCGAGGGCGCAAACGGGCCCACCTCCCTCGAAGGCGACGAGATCCTCGGACAGCGAGGGATCCCCGTCCTGCCCGACATCCTCACGAACGCGGGTGGGGTGGCCGTGTCTTACTTCGAGTGGGTGCAGGACATCCAGCGCCTCTTCTGGGGCCCCGACGAGATTCGCTCCCGGCTGGCCGAGCTCATGGGAGACGCCCTCATCCGCGTCTGGGATCTCTCCGAGAGCGAAGGACTTCCCTTCCGGCGCGCCGCACTGGTGACCAGCATCCGCGAGGTCGCGGAAGCCCTCCAGGCTCGGGGCATCCACCCGTGATCGTCCGCGAGGCCCTGATGTCGGACCCGCGCGTCCTCCAGGGGGATGCGACCGCTCAGGAGGCGGCCGAGCTCCTCACGCACCCTCATGTTCGGAGCGTTCTCGTGGCGGAAGGCGAGCGGCTCCTGGGCTCAGTCACACGCGACAGCATCCTCGCCGCGGTCGCTCGGGGCGTCGACGTCCGCGCGGCCACGGCAGGCGATGTCTGCGATCCCGATGTTCCGACGGTCTCGCCCGACCTCCCGCTCGACGAGGCGCTGCACCGCATGGCCGAGCTCGACCTCGAACGGCTCCCGGTGACCGAGAACGGCCGGCTTCTAGGCGTCGTCTCGCGCGAGCCGATCGCGAGGCGCCTGGCCGAGGACGAACCGCCCGACGCCGAAGGGGAGGAGTGATGCCCGAGCACCGGCTCCCGAGCGACGGGCGGATCCTCTGTGTCGTGGAGGAAGGAGACCCGGGCGGCCCTGCGATCCTCTGCCATCACGGAACGCCCGGCTCGCGCCTCCTGTGGCGAGGGCTGGTGGAGGACGCCGGCACACGAGGAATCCGGCTCCTCGGCTACGACCGCCCGGGTTACGGCGGCTCCGACCCGCACCCTGGCAGGCGGGCTGCCGACGCCGCCGGGGATGTGGCTGCGATCGCGGACGGGCTGGGAATCGAGCGCCTCGCCGTGCACGGCGGGTCGGGTGGCGGCCCGCACGCGCTCGCGTGCGCCGCGCTCCTCCCCGACCGCGTCGTGGCGGCCGCTTCGCTCGCGGGAGTCGCGCCCTTCGAGGCTGAAGGGCTCGACTGGCTGGACGGCATGGGACAGGACAACCTCGACGAATTCGCGGCCGCG
>JBDTRS010000123.1:0-5181 GCA_039931575.1 Gaiellaceae bacterium | reverse complement strand
CCTATGAGCGGCCTGCTCATCCCCGCTCGAAAAGTCGCTCTCGTTCGTAGCCGGTCACAACCTGGTCGAAGAGCCGCTGCTCCGTCCGGGCGTAGTTCAGATAGTGGTCGACGACGTCGTCGCCGAACGCTGCGCGGGCCATCGTCCCCTCCTCGAGAGCGGCGATGGCGTCTCGCAAGGAGTGCGGAAAGCGCTGGGCTTCGGACTCGTAGGCGTTGCCCTCGAGCGGTGGCGGTAGCTCGAGCTTGTTCTCGATCCCATACAGGCCGGCTGCGAGCACGGCCGCGAAGGAGAGGTAGGGATTGACGTCCCCGCCCGGGATCCTCGTCTCCGCGCGCAGGCCCGCTCCATGGCCGACGATGCGGAAGCCGCACGTGCGGTTGTCGTGTCCCCACGCGAGCGTCGTCGGCGCCCAGCTCTCCGCCGCGTAGCGCTTGTACGAGTTGACCGTCGGCGCGAGGAAGACGGCCAGCTCCTTGAAGCAGGCGATCTGGCCGGCGAGAAACTGCTTGAAGACGTCCGACTCGCCCGCGAACGCGCTCTCGTCGCCACGCCAAAGGCTCGCGTGGATGTGGCACGAGTTTCCGATCCAGGTGTGGTCCGGCTTAGCCATGAACGTGATCGAGCAACCGTTCAGGTGGGCGATCTCCTTGGCGCCGTTCTTGTAGACCGTGTGGTTGTCGGCCATCTCCAGCGCGTCGGAATAGCGGAAGTTGACCTCCTGCTGGCCCGGCCAGGCCTCGCCCTTCGAGCTCTCCACCGGGATCCCCGCGGCGTTCATGAAGTTGCGTATCTGGCGCATGAACGGCTCGTCGTAGGTGGTGGCGAGGATGTGGTAGTCGAGGGTGTAGGGCACCGACGGCGTCAGGTCTCGGAACTGCTTCTCGTGGGCCTCGGCGTAGGTCTCCTTGAAGAGGTAGAACTCGAGCTCGGAGCCGAACATGGGCGTGTAGCCGAGCTCGGCCGCCCGCTCCACCTGGCGCTTCAGGACCTGGCGCGGAGAGGGGTTCACGGGCTTGCCGTCGTGCCAGAGCACGTCGCAGAGAACGAGGGCCGTCCCTTCGAGCCAGGGGATCCGGCGGAGGGTCGCGAGGTCGGGTTGGAGGAGGAAGTCGCCGTAGCCGCCTTCCCAGTTCGCGATCTGGTACCCGGGGACGGGAACCATCTCCATGTCCAGCGCGAGCAAGTAGTTGCAGCCCTCGACGCCGTGCTCGGCTACCTGGCCCTCGAGGAAGAAGTCTCCGTGCACCCGCTTGCCCATCAGGCGCCCTTGCATGTCGGTGAACGCCACGACGACCGTGTCGATTGCGCCGCTTTCGATCTCTGCGGTCAGTTCGTCGAGATTCAGCATCTGCATGGGCAGTCATAACACGGCGCGCAGGGGATCCCGAAACTTGACGGCGTCCAGCCGGTCGGTTTCAATCGCACTTCCGAATCGGCTGAAGGCAGGAGGAAGTAACGTGGCTGAGGGCGCGACTCCCAGAGGCGTGACGTATCGGGAAGCGGGGGCGGATTACTTCGACAAACGACGCTTAAGGCGCCACGCGGGCGTGTGGTCGCTCTGGGCGCTCGGGGTCGCGGCGGTCATCTCCGGCGATTTCTCCGGTTGGAACCTTGGCCTCGACGCGGGCGGGTTCGGTGGCTTGCTGGTCGCCACCTTGATCATCACCGTTATGTACTTCGGGCTGTGCTTCTCGATCGCTGAGATGTCGCCCGCGCTACCCCACACCGGGGGTGCGTATTCATTTGGCCGGTCCGCGATGGGGCCGTGGGGCGGCTTCACGACGGGGGTCGCGGAGACGATCGAGTACGTCGTCACCCCCGCTGTGGTGGTCACGTTCATCGGCAGTTACATGCAGACGATCTTCGACGACCTCTTCGGGGTGAACATCTCACAGCCCATCTGGTGGCTCATCTTCTACGCGCTGTTCGTTCTCCTGAACCTCGTCGGCGTCGAGCTGGCGCTCCGCTTCACCGTGGTCATCTGCCTGGCTGCGATCGCCATCCTCGTGGTTTTCTTCATCGGCGCCCTGACGAAGTTCGACTTCAACGCCAACGCCCTCAACATTGCTCCCGAGGGCGGAAACTCGAAGTGGTTCCCGCTGGGCTGGGACGGAATCTTCCTCGCACTGCCGTTTGCGATCTGGTTCTACCTCGCGATCGAGGAGCTCCCGCTCGCAGCGGAGGAGTCGCACGACCCGAAGCGCGACATTCCCCGCGGAACGATTTACGGGCTCTTGACGCTCGTCGTGCTCGCGTTCCTCGTCCTGTTCCTGAATACCGGGATCGCGCCTGGCGCCGAGGGTCTGCGACTCTCGGGAGAGCCGCTTCTGGACGGCCTCAAGACGATCTTCGGCAGTGGCACCTCCGCGTCGCTCCTCGGCCTAGTCGCCGTCGCCGGCCTCGTCGCGAGCTTCCACACGATCATCTTCGCCTACGGGCGCAACATCTTCTCGCTCTCGCGGGCCGGCTACTACCCGCACTTCCTCTCGGTCACCCATGGAAAGCGGAACACGCCCCACGTCGCCCTCCTGCTCGGCGCCGTGATCGGCTATGGGCTCGCGTACCTCCTGTACGAAGCCGGGAAGCACGATTGGTTCAGCGGCAATCTGAGCGCGGCACTGCTTTCCATGGCCGTGTTCGGCGCAGTCATCTCGTACTTCATGCAGATGGTCTCGTTCGTGATCTTGCGGCGGAAGCTGCCCAACATCGAGCGTCCCTACCGAAGCCCCGTCGGCGAGTGGGGTGCGATCTTGGCGGGCGTCATCGCGCTGTTTTCGCTCGCCGCGCTCTTCTGGCGCTCCGATTACCGGCCCGGCGTCGTCGGTGTGGCCATCTTCTACGCTGTCGCGATTGCTTACTTCGCGATGGTCGGACGCCACCGGCTCGTGCTCTCGCCAGAGGAGGAGTTTGCGCTCACGGCCGGTGTTCACGGGCACCCGGAGACCGAGGGGTATGGAGCAACCGAGCGCGAGCGGCTCGCTCCGGGCCCCACTCCGCCGCCGACCGGATAGCTAGTCGGCGCCGAGCTCTTCGGCGAGTAGCGAACAGGCATATGCGCGCCACGCCACATCGGGCGTGGCGCGCAGCGCCGCCAAGGCCTCGGAGACGTGGGCGAGCCCCTTCGACTGCGCCTTCAGCTCGTCGAGGCCCCGTTCGAGCGCGAGCTGGCGGTCGACCGTACGGAGGTCGTCGGCCAATGCGGTGACGGCTCGGCCCTCCAGGTCGAGGCCGCGCTCGGGGTCACCGCCCGCGGTGAGAAGAAGGAGCGCGCGACGGCTCGCGCCGTGGGCCTCGCTCTCGTCGACCGCCACCTGCTGGCCTGCGACCGCTGCGAGCACGACGAGCGCGATGGGGAGATCCTCGCCGCTCTCGTCGTCAGCCAGCGAGCTTTCGAGCTCGCGGAGCCAGGCAAACCGGCTCATCGCCGTTCGAGCCAGATCGTCAGCGCGGCGATCGCGCGGGCGTCGTCGAGGCGATCGAGCGCGCCCGCGAGCGGCAACCTTTCCACCTCGATGTCCTCGTCGTCGTCGAGCGCAGCCGGGTCGGCGGCCGCCAGCCCGGTTGCCTCGAAGACGTGGACGAGCTCCGTCGAATAGGCGGGGGCTGCCCAGAAGCTCCCGAGCTCGCGCAGGCTGCTCGCAGAGAGGCCGCACTCCTCGGCGAGCTCGCGGGCGGCTGCCTCGGCGGGGGTTTCTCCATTCTCGAGCTTTCCGGACGGGAGCTCGAGCGTGCGACTCCGGGACCCCGGTCGCGTCTGGCGCACGAGTACGAGGTCGTCGCCGTCCACCACGACGAGCTCGACGGTCGGAGGGTGCTCGATGAGCTGCACACGGCGTAGTATCGCGCCGTGATTGCCGAGGAGATCGCAGCGCGGCTCTGGCCCGGCCGGGAGGTGGAGATCGAGGCGCTCGGCGGGGGGATCACGAACCACAACTTCAAGGTCACCGTTGACGGCGAGGACCTCGTCCTGCGGATCGGGGGCAAGGACACCGAGCTCCTCGGCATCGACCGCGAGGACGAAAACGGCGCCTCCCGGGCCGCGGCGGAGGTCGGCGTCGGTGCCGAGGTGATCGACTTCGTGCGCCCCGAGGGCTACCTCCTGACACGTTTCATCGAGGGGCGGCCGATTCCCGTCGAGGAGATGCTCCGGCCCGAGAGGATCGTGCGGGTCGCCGAGACGCTTCGCCGGATTCACGACGGCCCCGATGTTCCAGGCCGGTTCGACAGCTTTCGGGTCGTCGAGGTCTACCGTGCGACCGCGGAGGCCTACGGCGTCCAGGTTCCAAAGAGCTACCCGTGGGCGAAGGGCGTCGGCGACGAGATCGGCGCGGCGAGGGGCCCGCAGCCTCTGCGCCCGTGTCACAACGACCTACTGAACGCGAACTTTCTCGAGGACGGCGAGCGGATCCGCATCGTGGACTGGGAGTACGCCGGCATGGGAGACGTCTTCTTCGACCTCGCCAACTTCTCGATCAACCACGAGCTCGGACCCTCTGAGAACGCCGCGCTCCTCGAGGCCTATTTCGGTGAGGCCGATCCGGCGCACGGCGCGTCTCTCGTCCTCATGCGTTTCATGTCCGACTTTCGCGAGGCGATGTGGGGCGTGGTGCAGCAGGGGATCTCGGAGCTCGACGTCGACTTCGTCGCGTACGCCACGGAGCACTTCGAGCGGCTGGAGCGGACGGGGCGAGATCCCTCGTTCCGCGCTGCGCTCGGGATGTTCGGTTGAAGACGCGCACACGCGCTGTCGTCATCGGCGGCGGGGTCGGAGGCGCGTCGATCCTGTACTGGCTCGCTCGCCTCGGCTGGGACGACGTGGTCCTCTGCGAGCGCGCCGACCTGACGAGCGGGTCGACGTTCCACTCGGCGGGGCTGGTCGGCCAGCTCCGTGGCTCCATCAGCCTGACGAAGATGATGATGAACTCGGTCGACCTCTACCGGACGCTCGAGGCCGAGGTCGGGCTCGAGACCGGCTGGCACGAGGTCGGCTCGCTTCGCCTGGCCTCCTCCGAAGAGCGGATGCAGGAGCTTCGGCGCCAGGCCGGGTGGGCGAAGACGTTCGGCCTTCCACTCGAGCTCGTTTCGGCAGAGGAAGCCAAGGATCTCTTTCCGCCCATGTCCGCGGAGGGGGTCCTCGGCGCCGCCTACCTCCCGACGGACGGCTACATCGACCCGAGC
>JBDTRS010000122.1:0-5366 GCA_039931575.1 Gaiellaceae bacterium | reverse complement strand
TTCGAGCCGGCTGGGATTCGGGTGGCTACGGCTACCTCGTCGTGATCGCGCACCGCTCCGGGGTGCGCACCTTCTACGCGCACCTCTCCTCGATCCGCGTCCGCCGCGGGCACCGGGTCGAGGTTGGTGCCCGCATCGGCCGCGTCGGCGCCTCAGGGCGCGCGACCGGGCCGCACCTTCACTTCGAGGTGCGGACCCGCGGCGCGGCGGTCAATCCTCTACCCGCCCTCCGCTAGCTCCTTCGAGCGCTTCATCGCGGCCTGGATCGCGTTCAGGAAGGCGGCGCGGACACCGGCCTGCTCCAGCTCGCGGATGGCGGCGATCGTCGTGCCGCCGGGGGAGGTCACCATCTCGCGCAGCTCGACGGGGTGCATCTTCTCGTCACGAAGGAGCTTGGCGGTGCCGAGCATCGTCTGGACGACGAGGTCGGTCGAGATCTCGCGCGAGAGCCCGAGCAGGATCCCCGCCTCGATCATCGACTCGGCGAGGAGGGCGAAATAGGCAGGCCCCGACCCGGAAACGGCCGTGATCGCGTCCATGTAGCTCTCGTCCACGCGCACGGAGCGCCCGACCGAGCCGAGCACCTCCTCGGCCACGACGAGATGCTCCTCGGCGGCGTGGGCGCCGGCCGAGATCCCGGACATGCCCTCGTGGACGGTCACCGGTGTGTTCGGCATTGCGCGCACCACCGGGACGCCGTCGCCGAGATGGCCCTCGATCAGCTTCGTCGGGATCGCGGCCGCGATCGAGAGAACGGTCTGGGCGCTCGTGAGCGTGCTCCCCACATCGGAGAGGAGGGCCTCGATGTCCTGCGGCTTCACGGCGATGATGACGACGCCTGCGCCCTCGGCTGCCTCGACGTTCGAGGAGGTCGTGCCGATGCCGTAGCGCTCGCTCAGGTCAGCCAGGCGCTCCTCGTGGCGGGCGGTCGCGACGATCTCGCCGGGCTTCCGCCAGCCGGAGGAGAGCAGCCCCGCGATCAAGGCCTCCCCCGCCTTCCCGGCGCCGAGAACGGCGATCTTCCGGCTTGCCATAGGCGAACGCTACCCCAGTTGGTGGTCGAGGTTCACGGCCGCGCTGATCAGCCCGAGATGGGTGAACGCCTGCGGAAAGTTTCCCAGCTGCTCGCCGGTGGGCCCGATCTCCTCGGAAAAGAGCCCGAGGTGGTTCGCGTAGGTCAGCATCTTCTCGAAGGCGAGGCGCGCCTCGTCCACCCGCCCGGCGCGGGAGAGCGCTTCCACATACCAGAAGGAGCAGATCGAGAAGGTGCCCTCGTCGCCGTCGAGGCCGTCCGGAGAGGCGCGGACGTTGTAGCGGTAGACCAGGCTGTCCGAGACGAGCTCGTTCGTGATCGCGTCGAGGGTCGAGAGCCAGCGAGGATCGGTCGGCGAGATGAACTTCACGAGCGGCATGAGGAGAATCGACGCGTCGAGAACGTCGCTGCCGTAATGCTGGACGAAGGCCTGGCGCTCCTCGTTCCAGCCCCGCTCCATGATCTGGTGGTAGATGGCGTCGCGGGCCGCCCGCCATTTGTCGAGGTCGCCGGGCAGCCCCCGCTGGCGCCCGATCCGGACGGCCCGCTCGATCGCCACCCAGCACATGAGCCGCGAATACGTGAAGTCGTGGGCTCCCCCGCGCGTCTCCCAGATGCCCTCGTCGGGCTGGTCCCAGTTCTCGCAGATCCAGTCGACGACTCGCGAGATCTCCTTCCATGCGTCGTGTGCGATCGGGCGTCCGTACTTGTTGTAGAGGTAGATCGAGTCGATCAGCTCTCCGTAGATGTCGAGCTGGAGCTGGTTATAGGCGCCGTTCCCGATCCGGACCGGCCGTGAGCCGCGGTAACCCTCGAGGTGATCGAGGATCGTTTCGTCGAGCGCAGGGCGGCCGTCGATTCCGTACATGATCTGAAGTGGGCCCGTGTCGCTGTCCAGGCGCTCGGCGATCCGCTGCTGCAGCCAGCCTACGAACGCCCCGGCCTCCTCGGTGAAGCCGAGCCGCAGGAGACCGTAGAGCGAAAAAGCCGCGTCCCGGATCCAGGTGTAGCGGTAGTCCCAGTTCCGCTCGCCGCCGACCTGCTCTGGGAGGCTGGTCGTCGGCGCGGCGACGATCGCACCCGTCGGCCGGTAGGTCAGGAGCTTGAGCGTGAGCGCGGACCGGTTGACCATCTCGCGCCAGCGGCCGCGGTAGCCGGAGCGCGCGAGCCAGGTGCGCCAGAAGGCAATCGTCCGCTCGTAGGCCTCGCGGGTCTCGGCCTCGGAGTAGGCGCGGGGCACGTAGTCGGGCTCCACGCGCTCGAGGACGAACGTGACGGTCGCCCCGTCGCGGATCGTGAACTCGCAGTGGATGCCGCGCTCGTCGCAGGCGATCGGCGTCGTCGCCTGGAGCGCCAGGCAGAGAGAGGGCGAGCGGAAAACCACCCCGTGCTCGTACTGCTCGATCTCGTGGTCGTCGCGGGCGTAGTTGAAGCGCGGATACATCTCCACCCGGAAGCGCATCTCCCCGCGTACGCCGACGACGCGCCGGATCAGGCGGTGGCGGTGAGCCACCTCGCCCTCCTCCTCGACAGGCATGAACCCCTGCACCTCACCGACCCCTTCCGGGCTGAGGAAGCGGGAGATGAGGACGTTGGTGTCGGGGAAGTAGAGCTGCTTCGGGGTCCACCCCGGATTGGCCGGGGCGATGCGGTAGTAGCCCCCGTTCTCCTTGTCGAGGAGCGCGGCGAAGACGCTCGGCGAGTCGAAGGCCGGGCAGCAGTACCAGTCGATCGTCCCGTCGGTGCCCACGAGGGCGACGGTGTGAAGATCGCCCATGATCCCGTGCTCCGCGATCGGCAGATAGTCGGGCATACGCTATTCAGCGTGCCCGCTCGGCCCTACGTCAAGTCGGAAGGCGCTACTTGATCTCGACGGACAGCGTGTAGTCGAGCGGCTTGTCGACGTTCGCGTGGTCGGTGCCGTCGCCGCCGAGAACGTGGTCGTGCACGCTGTCGCGGGCGTAGAGCCAGTCGTTCCCGGGCCCGCCCACGAGCACGTCCTTGCCCAGGTCGCCGTAGAGGGTGTCGCTGCCGGTCCCGCCCTTGATGATGTCGTTGCCGCCGTGACCCGTCACGATGTCGGCGCCGCCCTTGGCGCAGATGACATCGTTCCCGTTCGTGCCCACGAGCAAATCGGGCCCGTCCGTCCCCACGATCGTGCACGCGAGCGCCGTGTTCGGCGTGTGGCCCCGAGCGACGACCGGCCAGATGGCGAGAAGGAGGAGGGCCGCGAACGCGGCGAGCCCTACTGTGAGGAAGCGAATGCTCATTCCAAGCCAAAGGAAAGACTGAACGCGGCTTCCGCCTCCCCCCCGAAAGGGGGGTTTTTCAGGCGATTCGCGGTTCGATACTGATTGCATGGGGCTAAATGTGGGGTTGCGTCGATCGCTGGAGTCGTATATCGCGAAGAGTGCCGCCGAGCTCGACGAGCGCGGCGCCGAGATCTCCTTCCGCGAGAACGAGGCCGAGTACGAGCTGAAACGTCTGGAGGCGCTCGAGGCGGACATTCGCGAGCGCGAGGAACGGGTCGCCGAGCTGCGACCGGTGCAGGAGAAAGCCGACTACGTGCTTCGCCGCGCGCTCGGGACGCTCGAGGAGCGCGCCCTCACTCTGGCTGAAAAGGCCGGCCAGCTCCGAGAACGCACGACGAAGGTCGTCGAGGCAGAAGCGGAGCTCTCCGAGCGCGAACGGCTCGCCGCCTACCGGCGCGACAGACTTCGCTCGGAGCAAAGGCTCCTGGCCGAGCGCGAGCGCGAGCTCGTGGACGCCGAGGGCGATCTCCTGAGCTCAGAGACGGCCACCCAGGCGACGCGCTGGATCGAGCACCGCGAGAGGCGCCTCACCGACAACGAGACGCTCATGCAGGAGCGCATCGACGACCTCGCCCGGCGCGAGAAGGAGCTCGAGGGTCGCGAGGTGCGAACGAACGTCGACCTGCAGGTCCGCCAGGAAGAGCTCGACCGGCGCGAGCGGGAGCTCTCGGAGCTCGAGGAGAGTCTCGCGCGGAAGGAACGAGAGCTGCGCGTGTACGTCGCGCAGATCCAGGGCGGGCTCCCCGTCCCGACACTCGTCCGCCCCGAAACGTAGCGCTCCGATCCCATACATGGAAGGAGACCGGCGCCCGGGTACAAGACCTGGTGGGCACCGGCCTCCGACCTAGGGAGAGGTGGGCTGCGGCCCACGACCGGGAGAGGCGGCTCATGACCGCCGCGCTCGAACCTAGAGCAACAGCGCAAGCCGCGCGAGGGGCGGTTGTCGGAATTTGCAGAAATTGCCAACCAAACTTCCACAGGATGCACAGGCGTCCACAGGGGGTGTGGAAAGTTCGAGGGAAGATTTTGCCGCTCACGGGCGTCGTGAGAGCATGAACCTCCGGCTCGTACTCATCGCGGTCGTCCTCCTCGCACTCGCCGGCGCGCTCGCCGACCTCACCCGCGGCCGGCGCCCGCTGCTCCTGGGCTGACCCTCCTTACACGCGGCGTCCGCTGAGGACGTTGATCAGCAATACGACCAAGGCCACGACGAGGAGGAGCCACAGCAGCTTGCTGAGGAGGATTCCTCCTCCGACTGCAAAGACCACGAGGATCAGCACGATGATGAGGAGCAGGGACACGCCGTACCTCCGATCGATTGTAGGGGCGGGTGTTTATGCCCCGGAAGATCGCGCGCGACACTCGAACACGAGCTCGAGCCCGTCCTCCTCGTCCCATTGTTCGCCCGTCTGAGCGAAACCGAGCTTGCGGACGACCGCGAGCGAGGCAAGGTTGTCGGGCGCCACCGAGGCGATGAAGTCGTGGATGTCGTGCTCGCGCTGCGCCCACTCCATGAGCGCGCGGGCGGCTTCGGTCGCGAACCCTCGACCCTGGTACGGGAGGAAGACGGTGTAGCCGACCTCGAGCGCCTGCGGTTTCCCCGGTCCGTTCACCCCGGGCGGGCCGTGGAAGCCGGCATGGCCGACCATGACCGGCTCGGGGTCGCGGAGGAGGAGAACCCGTCCGAACCACTCCTGCTGGCTCGCGTCGGCTTGCATCTGCTCGAGGCGGCGGCGGAGCCAAAGCAGATCGTGGTCCGTCGGCCACGACGGGTCGATTGCCGCTCCCAGCCACGCGGCCGCTTCGGCGCGCCTGCCTGCGAGCACGTCGTCGATGAAGGCGGGCGCCATCGAGACGAGCTCGAGGCGGTCAGAAACGATGGTTTGGACGTTCACGGTCGCGCGCCAATGATGATCCACTCGAACCGGCGATCTGTAACGGGACGGAAAGCTAGACTCTCAGCCTTCGGGGTGTGGCGCAGCCTGGTTAGCGCGCTTGTCTGGGGGACAAGAGGTCCCGAG
>JBDTRS010000121.1:0-5534 GCA_039931575.1 Gaiellaceae bacterium | reverse complement strand
GGGGGCCGCAGCGCTCGACGTGCTCGAGTTCGATGCCGACGAGAACCGGGTCGAGGCGTGACGCACACGCTCTCCGTCCTCGTCGAGAACCGCCCGGGCGCCCTCGCCCGCGTCTCGAACATGTTCGCCCGCCGCGGGTTCAACATCGAGAGCCTCGCCGTCGGGCCGACGGAGCGGGCGGATGTGTCGCGCATCACGCTCCGCGTCCAGTGCTCGCAGGACTCGCTCGAGCAGATCGAGAAGCAGATGCACAAGCTCGTGAACGTCCTCCGCGTGAGCGAGCTCGAGCCGGGCGAGGCGATCGAGCGCGAGCTCGCCCTGCTGAAGGTCAACGCCCCGCCCGACCGGCGCGGCGAGCTGCTCGCGCTCGCCGAGGTGTTCAACGCACGCGTCGCCGACCTCGGCCCCAACTCGATCATCTTCGAGGTCGTCGGCTCCCCGGAGGAGCTCGAGTCGTTCGAGGAGCTCGTCCGCCCGCACGGCCTCAAGGAGCTTGCGCGCACGGGCCGAATCGGTCTGGGTCGGGCTTCCGCCACGCGCGCAACCACGCGTCAACACGTACTCCGCTAAGGAAAGGAACTCCCCCTCATGGCAACGGTCTACCGCGAAGGCAATCTCGATCTTCTCTCCGGCAAGGTGGCGGTCGTGGGCTACGGCAGCCAGGGGCACGCCCACGCCCTCAACCTGCGCGACTCCGGTGTCGAGGTCGAGGTCGGCCTGCGCCTCGGGAGCGACTCCTGGGCCACGGCCGAGGAGGCCGGCCTGACCGTGAAGGCGATTCCCGCCGCGGTGCAGGGAGCCCAGCTCGTGGCGATCCTCCTGCCGGACCACGTCCAGAAGGGCGTGTACGAGCGCGAGATCGAGCCGAACCTGGAGCCTGGCGCGGCCGTGCTCTTCGCCCACGGCTTCAACGTCCACTTCGGCGAGATCAAGCCCGGCGCCGGCCACGACGTGGTCATGGTCGCGCCCAAGGGCCCCGGCCACCGCGTGCGCCAGCTCTTCGAGGCGGGCGCCGGCACACCCGGCCTCGTGGCCGTCTCCCGGGACGCAAGCGGCAACGCCTTCGACCTCGCGCTTGCCTACGGCGCGGCAATCGGCTGCGGCCGGGCGGGCATGCTCGCGACCACGTTCGCGGAGGAGACGGAAAGCGACCTCTTCGGCGAGCAGGCCGTGCTCTGCGGCGGCGTCTGCGCGCTCATGCAGGCCGGCTTCGAGACGCTCGTGGACGCGGGCTACCAGCCCGAGATCGCCTACTACGAGTGCATCAACGAGATGAAGCTGATCGTCGACCTGATCTACGAGGGCGGCTTCTCGTACATGCGGCACTCGATCTCCGACGTGGCCGAGTACGGCGACCTCACGCGTGGCCAGGTGATCGTCGACGAGCACGTCAAGACGACGATGAAGAAGATGCTCGAGGACATCCGCAACGGCTCGTTCGCCCGGGAGCTGATCGCGGAGGAGGATGCTGGGCGGCCGCGCTTCACGGCCCTCCGGCGCATGGCCGCCAAGCATCCGGTCGAGCAGGTTGGCAAGGAGCTCCGCGACCTCGCCGGCCGCGAGGGGCTCCTCGGCGCGGAGGCACGTGTCCACAGTTGATGTTCCCGTCGCCCTCCTCGGCTACGGCACGGTCGGCTCCGCGGTAAACCGACTTCTCGTCGAGAGCGCGGACGACATCGAGCGGGCCACCGGGCACCGCCTCCGAGTCGTGCGCGCGCTCGTCCGCGATCCGACGAAGGAGCGTGACTATAAGCCTGACCCCGACGTCCTGACGACCGATTTCGAGTCGATCCGAGACGATCCGTCGATTGCCCTCGTCGCCGAGGTAATGGGCGGAATCGAGCCGACCGGCACCTACGTTCTCGATCTCCTGAAGACCGGGAAACCGGTCGTATCGGCCAACAAGCAACTCGTCGCCCAGCGCGGTGCCGAGCTGTTCGAAGCGGCGTCCGCGGGAGGCGTGCAGCTTCGCTTCGAAGCGAGTGTCTGCGCCGCGATCCCCGTCATCAAGGTGCTGCGCGAGGCGCTCGTCGTCACGAACGTGCACCGCGTGCTCGGGATCGTCAACGGGACGACCAACTTCATCCTCACCGAGATGGAGAAGGGATCGTCCTACGACGACGCTCTCGCCGAGGCGCAGGCCCGAGGATTCGCCGAGGCGGACCCGACCGAGGACGTCTCGGGCGCGGATGCCGCCGCGAAGATGGCGATTCTGGCCACCGTCGCGTTCGGATCGCGCGTCACGCTGGCGGACGTCGACTACGAGGGCATCGAGGGCGTAGAGCCCGAGCATGTCGCGGCCGCAAGCGAGATGGGCATGACCGTTCGCCTCGTCGGCGCCGCCTCGCTCGTGGACGGGCGGCTCGACGTCCGCGTCCACCCCGCCCTCGTCGACCGCCATCATCCGCTCGCCGGGGTGGAAGGCGCCTTCAACGCCGTCATGCTCCAGGGCGACGCCATCCGCGAGATCACGCTCGAAGGCCCGGGCGCAGGCGGAATCGAGACCGCCTCGGCCGTCGTCGCCGACATGGTCTCGATCATCGGCACCACCGGCACGGGCTTCCTCCAAAACGACGCCTGCTGGCGCTCGGTCGAGCGGCTCGACCCCGGGAAGCTGCGCTCGCCTTTCTACATCCGGCTCGAGGTCGAGGACCGCGCCGGCGTGCTGGCCCACGTCGCGCTCCGGCTCGCCACGCACGGCGTCTCGATCGCGCGCCTCGTCCAGCACCAGGCGAACGGCGCCGCGACGCTCCATATCGTCACGCACGAGGCCCCCGCCGGCGACCTCGACGCGGCGCTCGAGGAGATCGGCGAGCTGGAGGAGTCGCGCGCGGCCCCGTCGGCCCTGCCCGTGATCTCCGACCGCGGCGTGCCCGGCCTCGGCTGGGCGTAACGCGCACGTTAGTCTCCACAGGCGTGACCCTCCCGCTCGCAGAGCGCTACCGCGACCGCCTGCCGCTCGCGCCCGGCGCGGAGATCGTTTCCCTTGGCGAGGGCTCGACCCCGCTGCTGGCGGCCCCACGGCTCTCCAAGCGGCTCGGTCTCGAGATCTTCCTCAAGTGGGAGGGCGCCAACCCGACAGGCAGCTTCAAGGACCGCGGCATGACGGTGGCCGTTTCCCAGGCGCTCGCGACGGGGGCTCAGGCCGTCGTCTGCGCCTCGACGGGGAACACGGCCGCATCCGCCGCCGCGTATGCCGCCCGAGCCGGCCTGACCGCGGTGATCCTGCAGCCGGAAGGCGCCGTCGCCCGCGGGAAGCTTGCGCAGGCCCGCGCCACGGGCGCCAGGCTCCTCGAGGTGCGCGGGAGCTTCGAGCAGGCTCTATCCGCGGCCGAGGAGCTCGCCCGCCGCGGCACGCACACCCTCGTCAACTCGCTCAACCCTTTCCGGCTCCAGGGACAGAAGACGGCCGCTTTCGAGATCGTCGAGGAGCTCGGCGGCTTGCCGGACGTGCTCGCTCTCCCGTACGGAGGAGGTGGCAACCTCTGCGCCTACGCAATGGGATTCCGCGAGGAACGCGGGGCGCTGCCGCAGATCCTCGCCGCCGAGGCCATCGACCGCCGCGGGACGCTCGCGTCGGCCATCCGGATCGTCGATCCCGCCCACTGGGAGGAGGCCGATCGCGCGATCACAGAATCGAACGGAGCCGTCGTCGGCCTCGCAGACGAGGACATCCTCGTCGCCTGGCGCGCGCTCGCCGAGGACGAGGGTGTCTTCTGCGAGCCGTCTTCGGCCGGCGCACTCGCTGCTCTCGCGCTCGAGCCGCCTCCCTCCGGATCCGTCGTGGTCTGTGTCATCACCGGGCACGGCCTCAAGGACCCGGACTCAGTGGAGCGCGCCACGACGGCGCCCGTGAAGGTCAACCCCGACCCCGACTCGATCGCACGTGCGGTCGCGTGAGGATCCGCGTCCGCGCCCCGGCCACGACGGCCAACATCGGCCCGGGCTTCGATGCGGCCGCGGCCGCCCTCGACCTCTGGAACGTGCTCGAGGTCGACGAGGGCGACGGTGAGCTGGACGAGTCCCATCTCGGTATTCGAGCGTTCGCCCGCATCGCGTCGACCGAGGGGAAGCGCTTCACGTTCACCGACCGAATCCCGCGCGAGCGCGGGCTCGGTTCGAGCGCGGCCGTGATCGCCCTCGGCCTCGTGGCCGGCTCGCTCGCCGCCGGTCGCTTCCCCGATCCTGAAACGCTTCTCGCCGAGGGGGTGGAGCTCGAGGGCCACGCTGACAACCTCGCGGCCGCCCTCGCCGGCGGGGTCTGCCTGACCTGGGAGAATCGCATCGCGCGCGTCGCCGACCGGCTCCCCGCCGCGCCGATCGCGCTCGTTCCCGAGGCGACCGTCTCGACAGCCGAGGCCCGTAACTCCCTCCCCGAGTCCATCCCGTACGCGGATGCAGCCTTCACCGCCGGCCGCGCGGCGCTTCTGGGAGCCGCCATCGCTGCGGGCTCCGAGGAGCTCTTCGCCCAGGCGCTCCACGACCGCCTCCACGAGCCTTACCGCGGCAAGAACGCCCCCCTTCTTGACGCCGTGCGGACCGATCTCCCGACCGGCGCGCTCGGCGCGACGCTCTCGGGGTCTGGGCCGACGGTGATCGTCTGGGCGCGGGAGGAGTTCGTCGCCACCGTCGAGGAGGAGCTCACGCACCGCTTCCCGCAAGCGAGCGTCCTCCGCCTTGCCGTCTCACCGGAAGGAGCAGGCTCAGCATGAGCGACCCCGCCAAGCGCGTGAGCGCAGCGCTGACCGACGGCCCCGGGCGCGCGGCGGCCCGCGCGATGCTGAAGGGGATCGGCTTCACGGACGACGACCTCGCGCGCCCGCTCGTCGGCGTGGCCACGACGTGGATCGAGACGATGCCGTGCAACTGGAACCAGCGCGAGCTGGCCCAGCACGTCAAGCGCGGGATCCGCGCGGCCGGAGGGACGCCGATGGAGTTCAACACGATCGCCGTCTCGGACGGCGTCTCGATGGGCACCGAGGGCATGCGGGCGTCGCTCGTCTCGCGCGAGGTCATCGCCGACTCGATCGAGCTCGTCGCGCGCGGCCATCTCTTCGACGGCCTCGTCTGCCTCGTCGGCTGCGACAAGACGATCCCAGCCGCCGTCATGGCCCTCGCGCGCGTCGACGTCCCAGGGCTTGTCTTCTACAACGGCTCGATCGCGCCCGGGCGGTTCCGTGGCCGCGACGTGACGATTCAGGACGTCTTCGAGGCCGTGGGCGCGCATGCGGTCGGAAAGATGACGGACGAGGAGCTGAACGAGCTCGAAGGCGTCGCCTGTCCCGGTGCCGGAGCGTGCGGCGGACAGTTCACCGCCAACACGATGTCGACGGCGCTCGACTTCCTCGGGATCAGCCCTGCGGGCCTGAACGGCATCCCCGCGCTCCATCCTTCCAAGAGCGCCGCCGCCGAGGAAGCCGGACGTCTGGCGATGGACCTGCTGAGACGCGACGTGCGCCCTTCCCAGATCGTCACGCGTGAGGCGCTCGAGAACGCCGCCGCCTCGATCGTGGCCACGGGCGGCTCGACGAACG
>JBDTRS010000120.1:0-5770 GCA_039931575.1 Gaiellaceae bacterium | reverse complement strand
TGGTACTTCTACTTCCTCTTCTACCTGCTGCGGATCTTCAAGTGGCCGGAGTCGGTCATCCTCGGCACGGTCGGCATCCCGACCCTGCTCCTGATCCTGCTGATCATGGTGCCGTTCTACGACCGGCGCCGCGAGCGCAGGATCGCCCGCCGGCCCGTCGCGGTCGTGGCGGCGCTCCTTGTGGTCGCCTCGATGGGCATCCTGACGTGGAAGGGCGCGACCGCGAAGGAGTCCCTCGGGAGCGAAAACGTCGCGCTCGTCCCGCAATGGGTCGAACAGCAGGGGCTGTCGGACAATGGCCGCCAGGGGGCGGAGATCTTCGCGCAGGCTGGCTGCATGGGCTGCCACACGTATCTCGGCGCCGGCACCCCGAACCTCGGGGCTCCCGAGCTGACGGCCGAGGGCACGAAGAACCGCGGCGTCGAGTTCCAGATCGCGCATCTCAAGTGCCCGAGCTGCGTGACTCCCGGCTCAGCCATGCCACCCTTCCCGAACTTCACCGACCAGCAGTACCAGGTACTCGCCGCCTTCCTCGAAGAGTCGAAGGGCTCGAAGGGCGGCGGGACCGGCGGCGGCTGAGCGGCCTCCGGGCGGGCGATGAACGTCTTCCTGGGGATCACCGGCGCCTCGGGCGCCCCGTATGCCGCTCGGCTCCTCCAAGCACTCGTCGCGGCGGACGTCGAGGTCGGGTTGTCCGCGTCCTCGGCCGGCATCGAGATACTCGCCACCGAGCTCTACGGCGAGCCTGACCTGCCGCGCGACGAGGTTCTCGCCCGCTTCGTGGGCGCGGCGACCGGCGTGACCGTCTATGCGCCCAACGATTGGAAGGCGCCCTATGCGAGCGGCTCCGCGAAGGTGGACGCCTACGTCATCTGCCCGTGCTCGATGGGCACGGCGGGGACGATCGCCTCCGGAACCATGTCGAACCTGATCCACCGCGCCGCTTCGGTCGCGATCAAGGAGGGGCGCAAGCTCGTGCTCGTCCCGCGCGAAATGCCCCTCTCGGACATCCACCTCGAGAACCTGCTTCGCCTCCGGCGGGCGGGCGCCGTCATCCTTCTGGCCGCTCCCGGTTTCTACAACGCTCCTCAAACCATCGACGATCTGATCGAATTCGTGGTCGGGAGATGCCTAGACCAGATCGGAATCGAGAACAAGCTGACGAAGCGGTGGGGGCAGGAGTGACGAGCGGCGTCCTCGCCCCTTCGGAGGTGCGCGCGATGTTCGACCGCATCTCGCCGGTCTACGACGCGATGAATCGAGCGATGACCGCCGGGCTCGACCGCAAGTGGCGGCAGATCACGGCGCAGGCAGTCGTCCGGCCCGGGGACGATGTGCTCGATGCGTGCTGCGGCACGGGCGACCTCGCGCTTGCCGCCGCGCAGGCGGGCGGCCGAGTCACCGGCGTCGACTTCTCCGAGCAGATGCTTGTTCGCGCGCGGCGGAAGTCGGACGAGGTCGAGTGGGTGCAGGCGGACGTGACTCAGCTTCCCTTCGTCGCTGCGAGCTTCGACGTGGTCACGGTCGGGTTCGGAATCCGCAACGTGCCCGATCTGGACGCGGGGCTGGCGGAGCTCGCGCGCGTGCTGCGGCCGGGGGGCCGGATCGGCTGCCTCGAGATCACACGCCCCGACGGAGCGCTTCGTCCGTTCTTTCGCCTCTGGTTCGACGGTCTCGTCCCGCTCGCAGGCAAGGTCCTCCCGGGCGGACGCGCCTACGCCTACCTTCCGGCCAGCGTCCGGCGCTTCCCGGGTCCGGCCGACCTTGCGGGGGCCATGCGCCGGGCCGGCTTCGAGGATGTCGTCTGGAGGCTTCTCGGCGGCGGTATCGTCGCCTTGCACCTCGCGAGGAAGTCTTGAACGCGCTGGCGACCATCCGGCAGGCTCCCGGTCTCGACCGCTATTTGGAGCTGCTCGAGCGGCGGCTGGAGGACTCCGTCGAGGCCTACCCCGGGCTGCTCGGCGACGTTGGGACCGACACCCTCGCGGCTGGTGGCAAGCGTCTTCGCCCGCTCCTCGTCTTCCTCTCGACGCGGATCGAGGAGCGTGCGGGCGAGCGTGCGGTCGCAGGTGGGGCCGCGGTCGAGCTCGTGCACATGGCGACGCTCGTCCACGACGACCTGCTCGACGGGGCAGACCTCAGGCGGGGCCGGCCGACCGTCTGGGCCGAGCACGGCGAGGGCACCGCCAAGGCTGCTGGGGACTACCTCTTCGCGCGGGCGTTCGCCCAGCTGGCGGCGACTGGCGACGCTGAGGCGGTTGCGATCCTCTCGGACGCCACGCTCGCCTTGGCGCGGGGCGAGGCCCTGCAGCGCCGCCAGGCCTTCCGGCCCGAAACCTCGGTCGACGACTACCTCTCGCGCTGCTCGCTGAAGACCGGGAAGCTCTTCGAAGCGGCCTGCTTGCTCGGCGGTGATGGCGACCTGGGCGCGTTCGGGCTGGCGCTCGGGATCGCCTTCCAGATCGCCGACGACATCCTCGACTGCTGCGGCGACTTCGACACGACCGGCAAGGTTCAGGGCGTCGACCTGCGGGACGGCACGCCGACCCTCCCACTCATCCTCGCCGCCCGCCGCGACGACGCGGTCAAGCGCGCGCTCGCGGGCGAGAACGTGCCCGACGCACTCGAGCGCGTAGCGGCGACGGGAGCCCTCGACGAAGCTCGTGCCTTCGCTCTCGACTACGCGGCGCACGCACGCGCGGCCCTCGACGGCCAGCCCGACCGCGCCTCGCTCGAGACGCTGACGCATATCGTTGTGGACAGGGAGGGATGAGCTTGGCCGTCGCGACTCAACAGCGTGCGCTCGACACGATCTGGGAGAAGGTCGAGGAGAACGAGCGCCTGGACTTCGAGGACGGCCTCATCCTCATGGAGTCGGACGACCTTCTGCAGCTCGGCGAGCTCGCGGACGCCGCGCGGAGACGACGCGGCGGCAGCGACGAGGTCTACTTCGTCCAGAACCTGTACTTGAACCAGACGAACGTCTGCCGCGTGAAGTGCAAGTTCTGCGCCTTCGCGGTCACGCAGAAGCAGGAGGACGCCTACACGTTTACGCCGGACGAAATGGTCGAGGACGCGCTTCGCCAACGCGAGCTTTCCGGTTTCACGGAGATCCACATGGTCGGCGGGGAGAACCCGCACGTCGACTTCGACTACTACGTCGACATCATCCGCCGGTTGCACGAGGCACTGCCCGACGTGCACCTCAAGTGCTTCACGGCGAGCGAGATCCACCACATGACGAAGCTCTCCGGCCTCTCCCACGAGCGAGTGCTCGAGGAGCTGCAAGCGGTAGGGCTCGGCTCGCTCCCGGGCGGAGGCGCCGAGGTCTTTGCCGACCGGGTCCGCCGCCTCGTCGCCCCGGGCAAGGAGCATCCCGACTTCTGGTTCCACACGCATCGGAGCGCCCACGGGCTCGGAATACCCACCCACTGCACGATGCTCTACGGCCACGTCGAGACTTACGAGGAGCGGGTCGAGCACCTGCTGCGGCTCCGCGAGCTCCAGGACGAGACCGGCGGTTTCCTCGCCTTCATTCCGCTCGCGTTCCACCCCGAGAACACCGTCTTCGAGCGGCGCGGCTGGACGTTCACCCCCGGCTCCGACGACCTCAAGATGATCGCCGTCTCCCGGCTACTCCTCGACAACGTCGCCAACGTGAAGGCCTACTGGATCATGATGGGCCTCCCGCTTGCCCAGGTCGCGCTCCATTTCGGTGCCAACGACGTTCAGGGCACCGTCGTCCGCGAGCAGATCTTCCACGCGGCCGGTGCCGTGACGGAGACCGAGCAGAAGATCGAGGAGCTCGTGCGCGTCGTGCGCGCTGCGGGGCGGATTCCAGTGCAGCGCGACACGCTCTACAACGAGGTTCGGCGATGGGCGTCGTGACGGTGTTGGGAAGTCGGCGCGGATCGTCACACACGATTGCGCAACTCCACGGTACGCTCAGCGCGAGCAGGGGGGCGGGTCGGGACCCGAAGTCTCACGCGAGTATTAAGTCGCCCATGCGGCCGGAGGCTCCATGATCAGGCTCGGGCGCATCAGCTACGTGAACATGGCGCCGATCTTCTTCGAGCTCGACGCGGAGGTCGAGGAGGTCAGCGGCGTTCCCACCGAGCTGAACGAGCGCCTGATCGCCGGCGAGATCGACCTGGCGCCGATCTCCTCGATCGCCTATGGCCGGCACGCGGACCGGCTGCGGATCCTCCCGCGCCTCTGCGTCTCGTCCGAGGGCGCCGTGGACTCGATCCAGCTCGTCTCCCGCGCCCCGCTCGACCGCATCGGCTCGGTCGCCGTCACCCCGGAGAGCGCGACGTCGGCTGTGCTCGTGCGTGTGTTGCTTCCGGATGCTGAGCAGGTTCCGCTCGAGGAGGCACATGACGCAGACGCGAAGCTCCTGATCGGCGACGCGGCCCTCAAGAGCATGTTCGAGGACCCGACGCCGCACCATGACCTCGGCCGCCTCTGGCTCGAGCGCACGGGCCTCCCGATGGTCTACGCCGTGTTCGCCTGCGCCGACCCGCCCGCCGAGGGCGTCGCCGAGCTCGAGGGCGCGCTCCTTGATTCCCATCGCCGCGCCCGGGCCGAGCCCGAGCGGCTCGCCCTCCAGGCCAGCGAGCGCTACGGCTATCCGCCGGGATTCCTCGCTCGCTACTTCGAGAAGCTGCGCTACCGGTTCGGGCCGCGAGAGCGGGCAGGTCTGCTCACATTCTTCGAGCTCGCCGCCGATGCAGGCGCACTCGAGCGGGTTCCCGAGCTTCGCTTCCTCGTCTCCGAGGCGGTCGAGGCTTGAGCAGGAACGGAATCAGCCCCTTGCTGGACAAGGCCCTCGCTGGGGAGCGCCTCACCGACGAGGACGCGCTCGCGCTTCTGCGCACCCGTGACCTGGTCTCGGTCGGCCGGGTCGCCGACGAGCTGCGAAACCGCAAGGTCGACCGCGGCCGCGTGACGTTCATCATCGACCGGAACCTGAACTACACCAACATCTGTCACACGGACTGCGACTTCTGTGCTTTCTACCGCCGTCCCGGCGACCGCTCCGAGGGCTACCTCCTGCCGAAGGCGGTCATCTTCAAGAAGATCGAGGAGACGCTCGCGATCGGTGGCACGGCGCTTCTCATGCAGGGCGGCCACCACCCGGATCTCGGCGTCGACTACTACGAGGATCTCTTCGGCTCGATCAAGTCGCGCTACAAGATCCACCTGCACGCCCTTTCTCCGCCCGAGGTCCAGCACGTCGCGCGCCGGTCGAAGCTCTCGATCCCGCAGACGCTGACGAGGCTTCGCGATGCCGGTCTCGACTCGCTTCCCGGCGGGGGCGCCGAGATCCTGGTCGACCGCGTGCGCGACATCATCTCGCCGAAGAAGACGAAGTCGGCGGAGTGGCTCGGAGTCATGCGCGACGCTCACCGGCTCGGCATCTCCTCGACCGCGACCATGATGTACGGGCACGTCGAGACGCTCGAGGAGCGCGTCGAGCACATGCGGCGGATCCGCGACCTCCAAGACGAGACACGCGGCTTCCGAGCCTTCATCTCGTGGACGTTCCAGCGCGACGGAAACCGCCTCTCCGACAAGGTGGCCGAAGAGGACCGGCCGACGTCCTTCGACTATCTGCTCACGCAGGCCGTAAGCCGGATCTATCTCGACAACGTCGACCACATCCAGTCGAGCTGGGTCACCCAGGGAATGAAGGTCGGCCAGGTCGCGCTCGGGTTCGGCGCCGACGACATGGGCTCGGTGATGATCGAGGAGAACGTCGTCTCGGCCG
>JBDTRS010000119.1:0-6010 GCA_039931575.1 Gaiellaceae bacterium | reverse complement strand
ACCACCCGGAGTCCCAGCACCGCTTCGCGGTCGAGTCGCTCGAGAACGCTCCCGACTGGAACATCTCCCGCCAGCTCTGGTGGGGGCACCAGCTTCCAGTCTGGTATTGCCCGAACGAGCACGTGACGGTTGCCGAGAGCGAGCCCGAGGCTTGCGCCGAGTGCGGCTCGGCCGACCTCGAACGCGAGGAGGACGTCCTCGACACCTGGTTCTCCTCCGCGCTCTGGCCCTTTGCGACCCTCGGCTGGCCGGACGACACCCTCGACCTGCGCACCTTCTATCCGGGCGATCTCAACACGACCGCCCGCGAGATCATCCGCCTCTGGGAAAACCGGATGATCTTCTCTGGTCTCGAGCTGATGGGCGAAGTCCCCTTCAGGGACGTGATCATCCACTCGACGGTGCTCGCCCCCGACGGGCGGCGGATGTCGAAGAGCCTCGGGACGGGCATCGATCCGCTCGACGTCATCGCAGATCACGGCGCCGACGCGACGCGATACGGCCTCCTGAAGATGTCCTCGACCCAGGACGTCCGCTTCTCGTACGGCGCAGTCGAGGAGGGGCGAAAGCTCGCGAACAAGCTCTGGAATATCTCGCGGCTCCTCCTTGGCGCTGGAGCCGAGACGGTCGGACTGAGTCCGAAATCCGTCGAGGAACGGTGGATTCTCGCCCGGATCGAGAACACCCGTGCCGAAGTGGAAGCGAACCTGGCGAGCTTCGACTTCTCGCATGCCGTCCAGGCGCTCTACCGGCTCACCTTCGACGACTTCTGCGACTGGTACGCCGAGGCGATCAAGCCGCGGCTGTACGAGCAGGACGTTGACGCGGCGGCGACCGCGCTCGCCGCACTCGAACGGCTGCTCAAGCTTCTCCACCCGGCCATGCCCCACGTGACCGAGGAGATCTGGTCGAACCTGCCCGCGCGCGAGACCAGGCTCGTCGTCTCCCCGTGGCCGGAGCCCGACGAGCGCTTCGCGGCCGACGCGAGCGCGCTCGATCGCGTGCAGGAGGCGGCCGCAATCTTCCGGCGAAGCGGCGTGGTCGTCGAGCTCGAGGGTGACGAGCGGCGTATCTTCGAGGCCGTCGTGCGGCCCGACCGCGTGCAGGCGAACGGCAACGCCGACGCCGACGCCGAGCGTGAGCGGCTGCACAAAGAGATCGCGCGCGCCGAGGGCATGCTCTCCGACGAGCGGTTCGTGACCAATGCGCCGGATGAGGTGGTCGCAGGCGAGCGCGAGAAGCTCGAGCGCTACCGTCGCGAGCTCGATGCACTCGGCGGCTGACAACACCGACTGGGTCGCGTCCCTCTCGCCGTGGCCGGAGGAGTTCGGCCTCGAGCGGATGCGGTGCCTGCTCGCCGAGCTCGGCGACCCGCAGCACGCTTTCCCCGCGATCCACGTCGTCGGCACGAACGGGAAGACGACGACCACACGGATGTGCGCGGCGCTCCTGTCGGCCCAGGGCGCAACGGTGGGGGCATACACGTCTCCGCACGCGACCGGCTGGGAGGAGCGGATCCAGGTGAACGGCGAGGCGGTCGACCTCGAGCGCGCGCTCGCCCGCATCCGGGGGCAGGCGGAGGCGCTCGGCGCGACCCAGTTCGAGGCGCTGACCGCCGCCGCGCTCGCAGAGTTCGCCTCCGTAGGAGTCGACGTCGCCGTGGTCGAGGCGGGCCTTGGAGGACGCCACGACGCGACGAATGTCCTGCGCGCGCCGGTCGTCGTCCTTACGAACGTGGCGCTCGAGCACACCGAGGTCCTCGGCGAGACGCGCGAGGAGATCGCGGCCGAGAAGCTCGCGGTCGTCGCCTCCGGGGCAACGGTCGTTCTCGGGGAACCGGACTGGGCGGACGCCGCCAGGGAGGCCGGCGCGGGCGCGATCGTCGTCGCCGGAGCGAGCAACATCGCCCTCGCGGTCGCCGCGGCCGAGTCGTTCCTCGGCGGCCCGGTGGACCCTGACGTCGCCCGTGAAGTCGCCGTTCCCGGCCGCCTGGAGCAACACGGCGAGGCCCCCTTCGAGATCTGGGACGGCGCGCACAATCTCGCCGGGGTCGGGTATGCACTCGCCCGGCTTCCGGCCCGACGGTACGTCGTGGTCGCCTCGATCCTCGCCGACAAGGACGTCGACGGCATGCTCGCCGCGCTCTCTGCGCTCGGGGACGTCCTGGTCGCGGCCCGCTCGACGAACCCGCGCGCCCTCGCCGCCGATGATCTCGCGGGCCGCGGCGCCCACTTCTTCGAGCGCGTCGAGACGGTGGACGAGCCTGCTGAGGCGCTCAAGCTGGCGCGCGACCTCGCCGGGCCCGACGGGGCAGTCCTCGTCACCGGCTCCCTCTACCTGCTCGCCGATCTGGCCGCGGTCCGACCGCAGCCTTGCGTACCATGAGCGGCGTCGGCGAGCGGCTCAGCGTCTTCGTGCTCGCCGCGATCGTGCTCTTTGCGATCGTGGCGCTCTCGTTTGGCGCAGGGTGGCTTGTTGGAAAGATCCTCCTGTGAGGACGGCCGTGTTCCTAGCTCAGACGACGACAGACTCGAACAGCGATCTTTTCGGAGGGTTCAAGGACTTCTTCGACTCAGAGCTCTGGCTCGTCGTCCGCAACGTCTTCTTTTTCTTCATCGTCATCTTCTGGCTCGCGTCCGCGTTCTGGGTCTACAAGGACGCGCGGCGACGGATCGAGGATCCCTGGCTGCTCGCGATGGCCGTGGCGCTCGGGATCTTCCCGCCGTTTGTCGGCCCGCTTCTCTACATGTTCTTCCGCCCGCCCGAGTACCTCGAGGACGTGCGCGAGCGCGAGCTCGAGATCAAGGCGATGGAGGAGTCGCTCGGCACGGCGGAGCGCTGCCCGGTCTGCCGCGCGGTCGTGGATTCGACCTTCCTCGCCTGCCCCGTCTGCACGACCAAGCTCAAGGAGGGCTGCAGGCGCTGCAAGGCCCCGCTCGACCCGCTCTGGCAGATCTGCCCGTTTTGCGAGACCCCGGTCGAGTCTCCCCGCGCAGTCGAAAATCTCTAGGAGGATTGGCGGAACCTCGCTCGTCGTCAGGGTGCGATGCTCGTACCCGAGACAAGGACGCAGGGAGCCCGCGTATTGGTAATACGCGGGCGACCGAGGACGCAGGATCGAAACGAGAAGCGTGGCCTGGCGGCACAGCGCCGCGTTTCGCCAAGCCTCCTACCAGGCGCTAGGCTCCCGTCGGTGGCGGAGCGCACCCTCGTCCTCGTCAAGCCTGACGCGATGAAGCGGCGCCTCGCCGGCGAGATTCTCGCCCGGTTCGAGGGGCGCGGCCTATCGGTGCTGGGCGCGAAGCTCGTCCACGTCGATCGCGAGCTGGCCGAGCGCCACTACGCGGAGCACGTGGACAAGCCGTTCTTCGGCGAGCTCGTCGAGTTCATCACGTCGTCGCCGACTCTGGCGCTCGTGCTCGAGGGCGAGTCGGCGATCGGGGTCGTCCGGACGACGATGGGCGCCACAAATCCCGTGGACGCCGCTCCGGGGACGATCCGCGGCGACCTCGCGCTCGCGATGCCGGACAACCTCGTGCACGGGTCCGACTCGCCCGAGTCGGCCGAGCGCGAGATCGGGCTCTGGTTCACCGACGACGAGCTTGTCTGACTCCGAGCGCAACCGCGCGTTCTGGGATCGCGACTCGGACTCCTACCAGGCGACACACCGCGAGCACATAGGCCGCCCCGAGCCGCGCTGGGGTCTCTGGCAGCTCCCGGAGAGCGAGCTGCACGTGCTCGGGGACGTCGCCGGCAAGAACGTACTCGAGCTCGGCTGCGGCGCCGCGCAGTGGTCGATCCTGCTCGCCCGGCAAGGGGCGCGCATGGTGGGGCTGGACAACTCCGCCCGCCAGCTCGGGCACGCCCGCGCGGCCCTCGGCGAAGCGGGCCTCGACTTTCCGCTCGTCCACTCGCCGGCCGAGAGCGTGCCGCTCCAGGACGCAAGCTTCGACATCGTCTTCGCCGATCACGGCGCCAACCGCTTCGCCGACCCGTATGCGTGGGTGCCCGAGGCGGCGCGCCTCCTCCGGCCCAACGGGCTGCTCGCCTTCAGTGGCTCGACCCCGTTCGAGGTCATGTGCTGGAACGAACCCGCGGACCGGATGGACGCCGAGCTCCACCTCGACTACTTCGGCCTGCACCGGGTCGAGGAGGCCGACGGGCCGGTGCAGTTCGAGCTTCCGTACGGGGAGTGGATCAGGCTCTTCCGGGCGAGCGGTTTCGAGGTCGAGGAGCTGCGCGAGATCCAGCCGCCACCCGGAGCCGAGTCGACCTATCGCTCTCCCGAAGAGACCGACTGGGCGAGGAGCTGGCCCATGGAGCAAATCTGGATCGTCCGCAGGGAAGCATGAGCCACGTCGAGCGCAACCGGACGGTCTGGACCGAGTACGCGCCCGAGTTCGCCGAATGGGCGCCGCGCGCGTGGGCGAGCGACGAGTTCACCTGGGGCGTCTGGCACGTTCCGGAGTCGGAGCTCCGCGCGCTGCCCGACGTCGCGGGCAAGGACACGATCGAGCTCGGCTGTGGCACGGGCTACATCTCGGCATGGCTCGCGCAAAGAGGAGCCCGCCCGGTCGGGGTCGACATCACGCCGGCCCAGCTCGACACAGCGCGGCGCATGCAGGCTCAGTTCGGGCTCGACTTTCCGCTCCTCGAGGCGAGCGCCGAGGACGTGCCGCTTGCCTCGGAGAGCTTCGATCTCGCCATCTCGGAATACGGCGCCTCCATCTGGGCCGACCCCTATCGCTGGATCCCGGAGGCGGCCCGGCTCCTCCGGCCGGGCGGGCACCTGGTCTTCCTCACGAACGGCACGCTCGCGATCCTGTGCTCGCCGGACGAGGAACTGCCCGCGGGGACGACGCTGCTGCGTCCCTACTTCGGCATGCACCGTTTCGAGTGGGAAGGCGACGAGGGCGTCGAGTTCCACCTAGGCTACGGCGACTGGATCCGGCTCTTCCGCGCCAACGGCCTGGCGGTCGAGAACCTGATCGAGCTCCAGGCTCCCCGCGAAGGCGAGCCGCACCGGTACCCGGGGCTGCCGGAACGGGACTGGTCTCGCCGTTGGCCCTCCGAGCAGATCTGGGTCGCCCGCAAGCGCTCGTGAGCGTTCCGCCGGCACCCCCGATTCGGCTCGCCTCGACCTCGCCGCAGCGCCGGGCGATCCTCGAGCAGCTCGGGATCCCCTTCGAGGTCGTGCCGCCGCGTTACGTCGAGCATGACCCGCCTGGCGCCGATCCGGTCGCCCTCGTTCGCGAGCACGCGGCAGGCAAGGCCCGCTCGGCGGCGGCGGGGGCCGAGGAGCGGCCCGTGCTCGGCGTCGACACGGCCGTCCACCTCGAAGGGCGGGTCTTCGGGAAGCCCGCAGGGCCGGAGGAGGCGGAGGAGATGCTGGACGCCCTGGGCGGGCGGACGCACGAGGTCGTCTCGGGCCTCTGCCTGGTGACGCCGGGCTGGGAGGTGGTGGAGCACGAGGTCACCCGGGTCACGTTCCGTCCCCTGACGCCGCGCGACCTGGGCCTCTACGTCGCGTCGGGCGAGTGGGTCGGCCGGGCCGGTGGTTATGCGATTCAAGGGCTCGGCGGCGGGCTCGTCGAGAGGGTCGAGGGCGACTACCTGAACGTCGTCGGGCTCCCCGCCGCGCTCCTCGTTCGACTCCTGGCCGAGCGGTTTGCAGGCGTTTACGGCTTTGGCTAATGCGGCCACTGCTCTAGACTGGGCTGTTCGATGAGCCTTTGGGGATATCTGAGCGGCTTCGGAGGCCGCGAGATGGCCGTGGACCTCGGTACGGCGAACACGCTCGTGTACGTACGTGGGCGCGGCATCGTGCTGTCCGAGCCGTCCGTGGTCGCGATCGACCAGCGCACCGGGGAGGTGCACGCTGTCGGGATCGAGGCGAAGCGCATGCTCGGCCGCACGCCGGGCACCATCTCCGCAATCCGTCCGTTGAAGGACGGTGTCATCGCCGACTTCGACGTGACCGAGCAGATGCTCCGCCACTTCATCCAGAAGG
>JBDTRS010000118.1:0-6170 GCA_039931575.1 Gaiellaceae bacterium | reverse complement strand
CGAGCCCGTCGGCGTCGTCGGCATCATCACGCCGTGGAACTTCCCGCTCGTGATCGCCTCCTGGAAGCTCGCCCCCGCCCTCGCCTGCGGCAACACGGTCGTGCACAAGCCGGCTGAGGACGCGCCCCTGACGTCGATCCGACTCGCCGAGCTGGCGCTCGAAGCCGGGGTCCCTGAAGGCGTCTGGAACGTCGTCACGGGAGACGGCTCGACCGGGGCCGTACTCGCCGCCCATACCGGAGTCGACAAGCTCTCCTTCACCGGCTCGACCGAGGTGGGGCGGAAGATTCAGACGGCTGCAAGCAGCAATCTGAAGCGGCTGACGCTCGAGCTCGGCGGCAAGTCGGCGAACGTCGTCTTCGCAGACGCAGATCTCGAGCAGGCACTCGGAGGTGCCATGAACTCGACCTTCCGAAACCAGGGGGAGGTGTGCACCGCGGGGGGGCGGCTCGTGGTCGCCGAGCAGGTCGCTGACGAGCTGGTCGAGCGTCTTACAGAGCGCGTCGCGAAGATTCGCCTCGGCCGGGGGCTCGACCCCGAGACCGACATGGGCCCGCTCGTCTCGGCGCGCCAGCGCGACCGTGTGCTCGGCCTCTACGGGTCGGCCCGCAAGGAGGGCGCCGAAGCCGTCATCGGCGGCGGTGCGGCCACTGTCGCAGGGCTTCCGGACGGCTTCTTCGTCCAGCCGACGATCTTCGACCGCACGTCGAACGAGATGACCATCAACAGGGAGGAGATCTTCGGGCCTGCGGTCGCCGTGATCCGGGTCGAAAGCGAGGAGGAGGCCGTGGCGGTTGCGAACGACACCGAGTACGGTCTCGCCGCCGCTGTCTGGACGCGCGACGGCGGGCGGGCCCACCGCGTCGCCCGCGCACTGCGCGCAGGCACCGTGTGGGTGAACATGTACGGCGGCCTCGATCCCTACTCGACCTTCTCGGGCCGCGGCCTCTCCGGCTACGGCTACGAGCTCGGGCCCGAGTCGATTGGCGAATACACGGCGGTGAAGACTGTGAAGACCGCGCTATGACCCTCGCCGACCTCGACCGCGCGCACATCCTCCATCCGCACGCGGTGGTCGGCCATCCTGCCGAGCCCGTGATCTTCGCTCGGGGGAGCGGTGCGCTGCTCTGGGACTCGGACGGGAAGGAGTACATCGACGGCACGTGCGGCCTCTGGGTCTGCCCCGTCGGCCACGGAAGGCCGGAGCTCGCTGAGGCGGCCCGCCGCCAGATGGAGACCCTCGAGTACTACGCGTCCTTCTGGGAGTTCTCGAACGAGCCGTCGATCGAGCTTGCCGCGCGCCTCGCCCGACTCGCCCCGCCCGGCCTCGAGCGCGTTTTCTACACAAACGGCGGCTCCGAGGGCATAGAGACGGCTCTGAAGCTCGCCCGGCTCGCCTGGCACTCGCAGCGCCAGCCGGATCGCACCGTCGTGCTGACTCGGAACCTCGCCTACCACGGCGTCAGCTACGGCTCACTCGGCGCGACGGGGATTCCCCCGCTCCGCGAGGGCTTCGGGCCGCTGCCGGGAGACTTCGTCCACCTGACGCCGCCGTTCCCGTACCGGGGCACGACGACCGACGCCCTGATCGAGGAGCTCGAGACGGCGATCGCCGAGGTGGGAGCCGCCCGCATCGCCGCGTTCATCGGCGAGCCCGTGATCGGCGTCGGCGGCATGGTGCCGCCGCACGACGACTACTGGCCGCGCGTCCAGGAGGTGCTGCGGCACCACGGCATCCTGCTCATCCTCGACGAGATCGTGACGGCCTACGGTCGAACCGGCACCTGGTTCGCCGCCGAGCACTGGGGCGGTATCGACGCTGACCTGATCGTCACAGCGAAGGCGCTGACCAGCGGCTACTTCCCGCTCGGCGCCGTCCTGATCGGGCAGCGAGTCCTCGACCTCCTGGACGGCGAGCCGTTCCGCCACGGGTTCACCTACAACGGGCACCCAACCGGCTGCGCCGTGGCGCTCGAGAACCTCCGGCTGATCGAGGAGGAAGGTTTGCTCCTCAAGGCCCGGGAGCTGGGCCAGCGTCTGCTGACAGGGATCCGAGGTCTCGAGGAGCTTCCCTCCGTTGCGGAAGCACGCGGATTCGGCCTCATGGCGGCGCTCGAGCTCCAGGTCGAGAACGCGAGCGAGCTCTCGGATCGGATCCGGGCGGCCGGGGTCATCGTCCGCGCCACGGGCCAGAAGATCGTCATGTCTCCCCCGCTCGTGATCTCACCCGAGCAGATCGATCGCATCGTCGAGGTGCTCCACACCGAGCTCGCGAGGACGCCGGTGGCTGCATGAGCCAGCGACTCGCCGAGCGCGCGCCGGTGAACCAGTCCGTCGAGCGGGCGGCGCAGCTCCTCGGGCTCTTCTCCGTCGACGAGCCCGAGCTCACACTCGGAGAGATCACTAACCGGCTCGGCACGAGCAAGGCGACTGCACACCGGTACGCAACCGCGCTCCGCCAGGCCGGCCTCCTGCGCCTGAGTGGCGGCGCCTACACCCTCGGCCCCCGCATCGTCGAGCTCGCCGCGACCGCCCTTGCCGGCCTTCGCATCATCAAGGTTGCAGGTCCGTACCTCGAGCGGCTCGTATCCGAGCTGAACGAGACGGCGGTTCTGTCGATCTGGGACGGAGAAGCCCCGGTCGTCGTCCGCGTCGACGACAACACAGACCGGCTCGTCCGGATCAACGTGCGGACCGGCTCGCGGCTGCCGCTCGACTCCGCCCAGGGCAAGGTCTTTCGCGCCTACCTGGCCGACGACGAGGCCGACCTGCTCGAAGACGTCCGCGAGGCAGGGATTGCGTTCACGGGCCGCGTGGTCGAGGGGATCGCCGCCCTGGCGGCGCCCGTCTTCCAGGGAGAGGAGATCGGTGCAACCATGGCGCTCGTCGGCACCACCGCCGCGATCGCGTCCGACCCGGGCTCGTCCATGGCCCACGCCCTGTGCAACGCCGCGGCCGGGCTCTCGGCCGAGCTCGGCTTCCTACCGCCCGAAAGGAGAGAGCCGTGAAGGCTGTCCGCTGGGAGGAGATCCCCGACGAGCCCGTCCGCCCCGGCATTCGCCGGCGGGGCTTCGGGACCAAGGACGTCCTGCTCGTCCTGAACCACTGCGAGCCGGGCATGGACCTGCGACCGCACAGCCACGAGTTCGACCAGATCGCGATGATCACCAAGGGCCGGGCGATCTACCACATCGGCGAGGAGGCGAACGAGGTCGGTCCCGGGTCCCTGCTGCTGATCCCGGCCGGCGTCGAGCACTACATCGAGCCACTCGGCGACGAGGTGGTCGAGAACATCGACGTCTTCGCACCGGCGCGGGAGGACTATATGCACCTCGTTGACTGGATGCGCGAGCGAAGCTAACGCAGAATCCGAACTTCTCCGCTCTCGCCGTCGACCGAGACCCGAGCCCCGTCCGGGATCAACCGGGTCGCAACCTCCGCACCCACCACCGTCGGAACCCCGTACTCCCGCGCGACGACAGCGGCGTGGCTCAGGATCCCACCCGTATCGGTGACAAGCCCTCCGATCGCACCGAACAGCGGCGTCCAGGCGGGCGTCGTGGTCATACACACGAGGACGTCGCCCCGCTCGACCCGCCCGAAGTCCTCCGTCCCGTGCACCACACGTGCGGTTCCCTCGGCCGAGCCGGTCGAAGCGCCCGTCCCGACGATGAGATCCCCTTCCACACGGGCGCTCCCCGCGACGCCGTAGAACTTCGCAACTGACGCAGGCACCTCACCCGGCTCCGGACGAGGGCCAAGGTGTGGCGGCGGCGAAGCCGTCTTCGCGGCCTCGAGCTCGCGCTTCCGCTCGGCCACGAGTGCCTGGAGACCCGGTCCGTGCTCCTCGAGTACCGCCTCCCGGAGTTCCCGAAGCCGCAGCATGAACACCTCACCGGGAGCGTCGAGCCGGGACTCCGCGACGAGCCTTCGCCCGAAGCCGAGCAGCGCCTCACGTGTCGCCTGAAGGCCTGGGTAGTCGATGTAGTACGTGTGCGTTTCCTCGAGGGGAACGGCTGCCACGACCCGCTCCAGGAGCTCGGCGAACTGGGCGCGATCGCCCTCGTCCTCGATCCGCGCCAGCGTCTCAGCCTGCAGGCGGTCGCGCTTCTCGCTCCTGGCTCGGCGCTCGGCGGGGAGATCCCTTGGCCGTTCGAGGAAGAGCCTGACGCCGGTGAGCGCGCGACCTGGGTCCTCCGCGTCGCGCGGCTCCGACAGCTCGTGCAAACGCGAGCGGCCGCCGAACCGGAGCAGATAGTGGTCGAGCGCCGCCAGGACTTCGCGCCCGGCCTGAAGCGTACGCAGACGCTCCAGCGCGGCCTCCGTCGGAAGCTCCAGGATCACGTCGGCGACGTCGAGCTCGCGGGCTCGCTGGGCGATCGCCCAGAGCTGCTCGTCGGCCTCGAGGGTCTCGTTCGGAACACCCTCGATCAACGCATACGGCTCCAGCTCGTCACGCTTTCCGAACCGCCTTACCCAGGCGTCGTGGAGCACCTCGCGAGCCGCGTGCACCGGGATCACGGTCAGGAAGTGCAGCCGCCACTGCTCCAGCACGAGCTCGAGCAGGCCGTCCAGCATGGCGCCGGCGCTCGCCGCGGGTGGACGCTCTGGTCGCAGCGCCCGGAGGTCGGCAGTGATCTCCTCGACCCGTGGCCGGTACTCGCGTTCCCAGCGCCCGGCGATCTCGAGGGCCGCCCGCTCGAAGCGCTCCGGATCGAACGCCCAGCCCGGGTCAAGCTCGTGCTCGTAGGCCCAGCCGTCCTGCAGCATCGTCGTAAACCCGCCGAAGGGAGCGCCGAGCTCACGCGCGGCCGCCTGGATCCCCTCGCCCATCGCGAAGAACCAGATGTCGGCCGACAGCGGGCTCATCGGCTCCGGGTAGTGCGAGGGGTCGTACGTCCAGGTGTCGTCCTGGCCGGTCATGGGAGCGTCGTGATGGGACGGCATTGGACGAGCCAGAGCTCCGCGCCTCCAAGGCAGAACTCCACGTCGACGGCCGTGCCGAAGCCCCGCTCGGCCTCGAGAACGAGGTTCGCGACCCGGACCGCCTCGTCGTCGCGAAGAACGCGGGCGGTACGCCGGTCCCTTGGCAGTTCCACGACGCCTCCACGGCCGTCCGCGGCGACGGCCTTGGCTGCCACGCGCGCCCGAACGGCACCGCCGGCCCGCTCGACCCAGTAGCGATCCGGCGTTACCAAGCCCGAGACCACACTTTCGCCGTGGCCGAACGCCGCCTCCAGGAGGACGTGCGTGGCGGCCCGCGTCACGGGATCGACGGAGAAGCCGACCCCCGCCCGGTCCGACGGCACCTCATGCTGGACGACCAGCGCCATCGCGCCGTCGCGCTCACCCCGGTAGGCGCGGGCACGCTGGGAGTCGACAGCGCGGTAACACTCCTCGATCGCAGCGACGAGCCGGTCGAAACCCCGAACGCCCATGACGCTCTCGTACTGCCCTGCGGCGGAGCGGCCTGCCGTGTCCTCGTCCGTCGCGGACGAGCGAACGGCCAGAGGCTCCTCGAGCTCGCGAACCGCCGCTGTCAGGCCGCGCCAGTCCGACTCGTCCAGGTGCTTGCGCGACCGCCAGCGGGCGTGCACTTCGGTCGGAAGCACGAAGGCGGGCGGAACCGGAAGCCCGAGCTCCGCGAGGCGGGCGAGACCGGCCGCCTTTCCCCCCACCGTGGCGGGGTCGAGTCGGAGGACGTCCTCGAGCCTGGCGACCGTCACCCGGAGAAGCCGGGCGACGACGACTTCTCAGCCTTCGCCGGCGCCAGGCTCTCTCCGAAGAGAGCCGACAGCTCGAGTGTCCGCGCGAGGGCCTCGGGGTCGAGACCGCTCGTGGACGAGATGTCGGAGGCCTCCAGCAGCACCGCTCCGGGCGGGGGAGCCTTTCCGGGCCGAGTAGCCAGACCGAGCGAGAGGTCGTCAAGTCGCCGCCACGCGATCAGGTACTCGTAGGGATTCACGACGCCGTCGTAGCCGAGGCCGAGGAGACCGGCCGGGTGGATCTCGAAGTGGAGGTGCGGAGGCGTCCCGACCGCGTCGCCTGTCGCGCCGACGAACCCGATCACGTCTCCGGCCTTCACGGCAGCCCCTTCCCGGGCGAGCGGCGAGAAAGCTGACAGATGCGCGTAGTAGAATTCGTTCCCGCTCCGATCGCGAAGCCAGAGC
>JBDTRS010000117.1:0-6257 GCA_039931575.1 Gaiellaceae bacterium | reverse complement strand
AGGCGGCAAGCTGACGCGTATCCATAAGCAAACATTATGCAAGTCCTAAGGCGATGACGGTTCCCGCCGAGACCGAGTCGCTGGCCGACGGCTACGCGCGGCTCTCACGCGAGGGGTCGGGGCGACGCGGGGTCGACGCCGCACTGCGAACCTTCGACGTCCTCCTCTCCTCGACTGCGCTCCTGGTGGCCTCGCCGGTGCTCGCGCTCGTCGCGCTCGTCCTTCTGACCACTTCGGGAACCCCCCTCCTCTACCGAGGGCTCCGAGTCGGGCGGCATGGTCGGATCTTCCACATGTACAAGTTCCGCACCCTCCGCCGCGACGCGGAGTCCCGCCTCGGGCCGTACTACGGCGAGGAGCTCTCCCGCCGGACGGAGGGGGAGGTGACGCGGGTGGGCCGGTGGCTCAGGGCCTCGCAACTGGACGAGATGCCGCAGCTCTGGAACGTCCTCCGGGGCGACATGTCCATCGTCGGCCCCCGGCCGATCAGGCCGACCTTCTTCGAGGAACTCGCGCAGGGGATCCCGCAGTACTGGCAGCGGCTGGTCGTCCGGCCCGGGCTGACGGGGCTCGCCCAGACGCGCATGGGCCGCGAGGAGGCCTGGGCCGAGAAGCTGGCCCACGATCTGGAGTACATCGCCGACCGCTCCGCGGGTCTCTACCTCCGCGTCGTCGTCGCGACGGCCTGGCGCGTCATCCGCCAGTCGGCGGCCGCGGTCGGAGGGCTTCTGCGCGGAGACCCTCACTAGTAGGAGGGTTTGACGAAACGCACCGCTGTGCCGCCAGGCCGCGCTTCTCGCGCCGATGCTGCGTCCTCGGTCGCCCGCGTATTACCAATACGCGCGCTCCCTGCGTCCTTGTCTCGGGCACGAGCATCGCACCCTGACGACGAGCGAGGTTCCGCCTAACCCTCCTAGACTCCGGGGCCATGTGCGGGATTTGCGGACTGGCGTCGCTCGACGGAAACGCGGTCGACGCGGAGCCCCTGGCGGCGATGACGGAGACCCTCCGGCACCGCGGGCCCGACAGCGAGGGCTCGGTGGTGGACGGGCCGGTCGCACTGGGTATGCGCCGCCTCTCGATCATCGACATCGCGGGCGGCGACCAGCCGATCGCCAACGAGGACGGCTCCGTCCATGTCGTCCAGAACGGCGAGATCTACAACCATCTCGAGCTGCGCGCGCTCCTCGAGCGCAAGGGCCACACCTTTCGGACGCGCAGCGACACCGAGGTGCTCGTGCACCTGTACGAGGAGGAAGGACCGCTCTTCGTACGCCGGCTGCGCGGCATGTTCGCCGTCGCTGTCTGGGACTCCCGGCGCCGGCGGCTGGTGCTCGCGCGCGACTCGTTCGGGATCAAGCCGCTCTACTACTCGACCGAAGGCGGCGTCCTCGCCTTCGCCTCGGAGCTCAAGGCGCTTCCCCGCGGAGAGGTCGACCTGAACGCCCTCTCGGCGTTCCTCGCCTTCAACTCGATTCCCGCTCCTCTCTCGATCTGGGCCGGGACGAGCAAGCTGCCGGCGGGCCACGTCCTCGTCTGGGACGGGGACGGAGAACCGGCGCTCGAGCGCTTTGCGCGGCCGGCTCCGGTGGAGGCGTCCGAGGTGCGATCGGAGGACGAGAACGAGCTCGCCGAGGAGCTTCGCGCCCGCCTGCGAGACTCGGTGCGCGCCCACCTGATCGCAGACGTGCCGGTCGGCGTGCTCCTCTCCGGCGGTGTCGACTCCGGAGCGCTCGCCGCGCTGGCCGCGCTCGAGAGCCGCGACCGCGTGCAGACGTTCTCGATCGGGTTCGAGGAAGGCTCCTTCGACGAGCTTGCCGACGCCCGCAAAGTCGCGGAGCGGTACGACACCGACCACCACGAGCTCGTCCTGCGGCCCGATGCCACCGAGCTTCTGCCGAAGCTCGCGGCAGCCTTCGACGAGCCGTTCGCCGACTCGTCCGCGCTTCCCACCTACCTCGTCTCCGAGCTGGCCGCTCGCGACGTGAAGGTCGCGCTCTCGGGCGAGGGCGCGGACGAGCTCTTCGGCGGCTACTACACCTACGTCGCCGACCTCCTCGCGCCGAGGATCGGGCCACTTGCAGCCGCCGCGAAGCCTCTCGTCGAGCGCTTGCCGAGCTCGTCGGCCAAGGCAAGCCTCGACTACCGGGCCAAGCGCTTCGTCCGCGCGGCCCACCTACCCCCGCTCGAGCGCCACCACGCGTGGAAGGACATCTTCTCTGCCGAGGCCCGTGCCGAGCTGCTCGCGCCCGGGCGGCTGGGAACGGCGGATCCGCTCGACGTCTACCGGGCCCGTTACGCCGAGACCGAGGACGCCGAGCTGCTCGCGCGCCTCCAGGACGTGGACCTCGGCATCTATCTCGTAGACGACCTGCTCGTGAAGACGGACCGGGCCAGCATGGCCCACTCACTGGAGGCGCGTGTGCCGTATCTCGATCCCGTCGTGGCGACGCTCGCGCTTGCGCTGCCCACGCACCTGAAGGTGCGCGGGTTCGCGAAGAAGCGGCTGCTGCGCAAGGCCGTCGCCCCTCTTCTTCCCCGCTCGGTCGTCTACGGACGGAAGCGCGGCTTCTCCATCCCGGCGGCAGCGTGGCTTCGGGGGCCGCTCGTCCCCTTTGCCCGGGAAATCCTCTCCCCCGAGGCGGTTCGCCGCCAGGGGTACTTCCGCCCAGAGACCGTTACCCGGCTCCTCGACGACCACGTCGCCGGCCGCGAAGACCTCTCGCGCCAGCTCTGGGGCCTGCTCACGTTCACGCTCTGGCACGAACAGGTCGCCGCCCGGCCCGCCGCCGTCGCCGCGTGAACGTGTGGATCGATATCACGGCGCCGGCCCATGTGCTGGTGTTTCGGCCCCTGATCGCGCTCCTCCGCGAGCGGGGCGACCAGGTCGAGGTGACGGCGCGCGACTACGCGCAAACGGTTCAGCTCCTCGAGCAGCATGGGATCGAAGCGGAGCTGATCGGCCGCCATGGCGGCCGCTCGCGGCTCGGCAAGCTCGGCACGATGGCGACCCGCCTCGCCGGCCTGCGGCGCTGGGCGCGCGGCAGGCATTTCGACGCCGCTCTCGCGCACGGCTCGCACCACCTGACGATGACGGCGCGCTCTCTCGGGATCCCGAGCTCGACGACTTTCGACTACGAGTTTGCCACGGTGCAACATCAGCTTGGCTGCAGAGCCGCCACCTTCGTCGTCGTCCCGGACGCGATCCCTCCTGACCGGCTCGAGCGCTATGGCGTCAGGCCGCCCAAGCTGCGCCAGTACCCCGGCCTGAAGGAGGAGTACTACCTCGCCGATTTCGAGCCCAACCCGGCCGTGCCCGACGAGCTCGGGATCGACCGGAAACCGATCCTCGTCGTGGTGCGCACCCCGCCGGACGTCTCGCTCTACCACCGCAAGTCGAATCCGCTCTTTCCGCAGGTGCTGTCCTTCCTCGGCCGGCAGGAGAACGTCCAGGCCGTCGTCCTGCCGCGCACCGAGGAGCAGCGCGACTACGTTCGCAGGCTCGCGCTTCCGTCCGTGATCGTCCCGGACGGGGCCGTAGACGCGCAGAGCCTGATCGCGTTCTCCGACCTGGTCGTCTCCGCGGGCGGCACCATGAACCGCGAGGCGGCGGCGCTCGGGATCCCCGTCTACACGACCTACGGAGGACGGCTGGGCGGCGTCGACGAGGCGCTGATCCGGGACGGCCGCCTGCGCCCGTTGACGGATCCGCGGGCGCTCGAGCTCGTCAAGAGAAGTGGCGAGGGCAAACGGGTCCGCCGCGATCCCTCGGAGATGCTTCGGCTGCTCATGCCTGTTTAGAATCTCCGCCGGACAAGGTTCAACGAAGGGGGAGGCATGCTGAGACGAGCAGTGCTGGCAGCCGCCGCAGCGGCCGTCGTCCTCATGGCGACAGCGACCGCGGTAGCTGACCCGCCGGGACCCGTTGGCAGCGGTGATCCTGTGATCAATCTCGCGGGTGGATTCACGTACAGCGTCATCTCGACGGCGTGCACGGACACCGTCACGTCGACCGAGAGCGGCATCACGTATCCGATGCCGGAGGACTTCGACGCCAACATCCTGTTCAACGCCGGCGATGAGACGTGGCTCCTGTCGAACCACGAGCTCACCCAGCCGCGGGCAGGCGATTTCCAGGGTGACGCGGGCAAGTGCGCCGTCCCGGAGCAGACTCCGGGCGACGACGACTCCGACGGTACGGGCTCCGTTTCGCGGATCGTGCTGGCGAAGGACGGAGTCACCGTCCTCCGCCGCGAGCTGATCACGACCGGTCTCCACGACACGTGCGCGGCTGCGCAGACGCCGTGGAAGACGTTCCTCACAAATGAGGAGTTTCCGTTCGTGAGCGATCCCGAGATGCGCTCGGGCTGGGTCTGGGAGATCGATCCGGCCACCGGCGCCGAAAAGCGCCTGACCGGAATGGGCCGCTTCAGCCACGAGCAGGAGGCCTACGCGGCCGACGGGAGCTGGTATCTCACCAACGACCGCGGCAACTTCCAGTACATCTACAAGTTCACCCCGGACCGCCGGAGCGACCTGACGACCGGGCGGCTCTACGGGCTGCACTTCAACCGCGCGACCAACACGGGAACGTGGGTTGGCCCGCTCAACCCGCTTGCGCCCGAAGCGGACATGGCGGCTCGTGTCGGCCCGCCGAACGCGACCAACTCGTTCGGAAAGGCCGAGGGGATGATCGGCACGGCCAGCTCGGCGAACCGAGGCGGCAACGCCGTTGTGTTCACTGAGTCCGGCTTCGGGACCGACCCCGGCCGCGTGTGGCGACTGACGGATCTCTCCCAGACCGTGGTCACCGGCGAGGTGCTCGTCAACGGCGACTTCGGGCGACTCAGCCGGCCGGACAACATCCGCTTCAACGACGCCGGCGACCTCTTCATCATGGAGGACCACGGGTCGAGCGAGTTCCAGCTTGCCGGTGGCTCGAACGAGATCTGGGTGCTCCCGCGCGGCAAGGTGGGCGCCGAGAACCTCGTTCTGTTCGCCAGCATGCCGAACCGGTTCGAGCCGACAGGCCCGTGGTTCTCGAACGACAACCACATCATGTACCTGTCGGTGCAAGCCGATCCGCCGTTCAACAGCCGCGTGATCGCAATCCAGCGCGAGGGCGGCAACTTCAACCAACCGTACGACCGCTAGCCCTATGAGCAGCGGTGTGACGGAGGGCCGGCCACCGCCGGCCCTCCGTTTTTCTAGACGGTTTCCTTGGCGGCCGGCTCGGCGCGCGTGCGGCGCGGGGTGCGCGCCATCGTCCCCAGGCGGTTGACGACGTCGAGCGTCTCGCCCACCTCCACGAGCCGCTCCAGCTCGCCCAGCTCGCCCTCGAGCCAGGCCGGGTCGACAGGCCGGCTCGCGCAGCGGAGGATCTTCGGGTGCGTGGTCGGCTCGGCATTCTCTCCTTGGCCCCAGAGCTCCTCGTGGAGCTTCTCCCCCGGGCGGACGCCGATGTATTCGATCTTGATGTCCAGGTCGGGCTCCTTGCCGGAGAGCCGGATCATGTTGCGCGCGAGGTCGATGATCTTCACGGGGTCGCCCATGTCGAGAACATAGATGTCGCCGCTCTCGCCGATCGCACCTGCCTGGATGATGAGCTGGACGGCCTCCGGAATGGTCATGAAGTAGCGCGTCATCTCCGGGTGGGTGACGGTGACTGGGCCGCCACGCGCGATCTGGCGCCGGAAGAGCGGAATCACGCTTCCCGACGAGCCGAGGACGTTGCCGAAGCGAACCGAGATGAAGTGCGTGCCGTTGTGCTCCCGCACCGCCGCGGTCTCGGCGATCCACTCGCAGACGGCCTTCGTCTGGCCGAGCACGTTCTTGGGGTTGACGGCCTTGTCCGTGGAGACGAGCACGAAGCGCTTGCAGCCGAACTCGGAGGCCACCTCGGCCACGACGTTCGTCCCGAAGATGTTGTTGCGGACCGACTCCATCGGGTTCGCCTCCATCAGCGGCACGTGCTTGTACGCGGCGGCGTGGAAGACGACGCCCGGAAGCGCTCGAAGAGGCGCCGCATCTTGGCGGGGTTCTTGACGTCGGCGAGCGCCGCGACGGTGGCCGTGAAATGGCGCTCGTGCGCAAGCTCGCGCTCGATGTCGACCAGTGCGTTCTCAGAGTGGTCGACGAGGACGATGCGGTCCGCGCCGAGCGCCGCGATCTGCCTGCAAAGCTCCGAGCCGATCGAGCCACCAGCCCCGGTGACGAGGACGGTCTCCCCCGTCAGGTACGAGGCGATCGCCGCCAGG
>JBDTRS010000116.1:0-6570 GCA_039931575.1 Gaiellaceae bacterium | reverse complement strand
CGCCTCTACGTCGGGGACTACGCGGGGCGCGTCTTCGCCCTCGACGCGCGCACGGGCCGGCGGATCTGGACGGGTAGCGCCGGCAGCCGCGTCTACGGGACGGTCGCGGTGGCGGGCGGCAAGGTGTTCGCGCCATCGGTCTTCTCGGGGCTCTCGGCCCTCTCCGCGCGGAGCGGACGGCTTCTCTGGCGGATCCCGGTCGGCGCCTACCTCTACTCCTCTCCAGCCGCCTACCGCGGGCGCGTCTACTTCGGCACGTACGCTGACGTCGTCTACAGCGTGGCGGCGAGCTCCGGGCGCATCCTCTGGCGTGGCTACGCGGGCGGAAGGGTGTCGGGGGCGGTCCAGGTCGTGCGCGGCGTCGTCTACGCGTCCACCTTCGGGCGGACGACCGGCTGGGACTGGCGCACCGGCAAGCGCGTCTGGACCTTCCCGCACGGTGAGTACGTGCCGCTTTCGGGTAACGGACGCCTGCTGCTCGTGCACGGGCATTCCCAGATCTGGGCTGTCGAGCCCAAGCGCAGATGAGGAAGCGCATCCTCATCGGCCTCGGCGCGCTCGTCCTCCTCCTCGCGGCCGGCGCCGCAGCCGCCTGGTACTGGAACGAGCAGCAGACCGGCGACGTGCGCGGCTCCTCCACGCGCGAGTTCGTGACCACCCAGGAGCCCGGCTCGAGCACGCGCCCGCAGGAGGAGGTGAAGGCCGTCCCCTGGCCGACCTACGGGTTCGACGCTCAGCGGACGCGCTTCGCGCCGGAATTCAAGCTGCGTCCGCCCTTCCGCAAGGTGTGGACGGTGCGTGGCGGCAGCCTCATCGAGTTCCCGCCCGTCGTCGCCTTCGGGCGCGTCTACTTCACGACCGGGAAGGGGATCGTCACGGCGGCCGACGCGGCGACCGGCGAGATCGTCTGGCGGAAAAACTTCAACCGCTGTATGGCCGCCTCGCCGCAGGTGGGCGACGGCGTCGTCTACGTCGCCCTGATGGCGCGCGAGTGCGTGAAGCCGAACCGGAAGGCCGACGGCGGCATCGTCGCGCTCGACGCCGAGACAGGGGAGGAGCAGTGGCAATTCGACTCGGGCGTGGTCGAAGCCTCGCCGCTCCTCGCCAACGGCCTCCTCTACTTCGGCTCCTGGGACCGGAACGTCTACGCGATCGACCCCGAGACGGGGACGAAGGTGTGGAGCTTCCGCACGGGCAACGAGGTGAAGTCCAGCGTCGCCTACGACAACGGCACGGTCTACGCGGGTTCCTACGACGGCAAGGTCTACGCCCTCTATGCGCGTGGCGGCAAGCTCCGCTGGGCCTCGGGCGGGCGCCCCGGCCTCCGCGGCTCCGGCAACTTCTACGCCACCCCGGCGGTCGCCTACGGCCGCGTCTTCATCGGGAGCACGGACGGGAAGGTCTACGCATTCGGCGCGAAGACCGGAGACCTCATCTGGGCTCACAGCACCGGCAATTACGTCTACTCGTCGGCGGCGGTCTACCGGCGCACGGTCTACGTCGGCTCCTACGACAAGCGCTTCTATGCCCTCGACGCCGCCACGGGGGACGTGAAGTGGCGCTACACCGCGAACGGCGAGATCTCGGGCTCGCCGACGGTGATTGCAGGCGTTGTCTACTTCGCCACGCTGAAGGAGCGGACGTACGGGCTCGACGCGGAAAGCGGCGAGCGCGTCTGGACGTACCCCGACGGAAAGTACTCGCCGATCGTGGCCGACTCGGAGCGCCTCTACCTCACCGGCTATGCGCGTGTGTACGGCTTCGAGCCGACCCTCGGGTAGAGTCGCGCTCGGCATGAGCACGGCGCCCGCACCCGATCTCGAGGCGGAGCGCGAAGTCGACTTCGGGGCGTACGCCCGCACCGTCGGCTCGCGCTGGTGGATCGTGCTCGCCGCGCTCGTCGCCGGCGTCCTCATCGGCTGGCTCCTCTCGCTCGGCGGCGGCAGCGTCTACCGCGCCAAGGCGACGATCTACCTCGGCCAGCCGATCTCCCCGAGCGGCTCCCAGCAGATCCAGAGCCTCGCCACGAATCCCGAGTTCGTGAACCAGGTCGCCAAGGCCGAGTCGACGGTGCTGACCGTCGCCGAGCGCCTCGGCGTCCGGCCCGGAAAGCTCCGCCGCGGGATCGCCACGGGCACGGTTGCCGCCAGCGCGAAGTCCTCGACGAATCCGCTCGCGACGGTCACGGTCCGCGGCCTTCCACGGGCGCAGACGGCGCAGGCGGCGAACATGATCGCGGGAATCGTCGTCCACCAGGCCTCGGGCTACGTCGACGCCAAGATCTCGGCGCTCGACGAGCAGCAGCAGGCCCAGGCAGGGGAGCTCGAGGCCCTTGACCAGCAGATCGAGGAGCTCAGCGCCGCTCTCGGGGGCCGCCCAGCCATCTCTGAGACCAACCGGCTCGTGCTCGTGAGCGCCCTCGGGCTCGCCCAGCAGCGGCGCAGCGACGTGGTCGACGAGCGCGTGACGACGAGCCAGGCGCTCTCGGTGGCCCGCTTCGTGGAGCGGAGCAGAGTGATCGCTCCGGCCGCCGCCGTGAAGGTGAACGCCCGCTCGAGTAGGAGCTCCGTCGTCGTGGGAGGTCTGATCGGGCTCATCGCCGGTATCGCGCTCGCGCTCCTGTGGGACCCGGTCGTGCGTCGCCGGGTCGCCAAGCGCTGATTCGCCATGGTCGCGGGCAAGAGGGTCGCCGTGGTCGTCCCCGCCTACAACGAGGAAGCCCTCGTCGGCTCGACCGTCTCGACGATTCCGGACTTCGTCGACCAGATCTACGTCGTCGACGACGGGTCGAGCGATGGCACGGCCGAGCGAGCACGGACCGCCGATCCGCGCGTCGCCGTGCTCGCCCACGAGGGGAATAAGGGCGTGGGAGCGGCGACAGTGACGGGCTACCGGCGGGCGCTCGAGGACGAGATCGACATCACCTGCGTCATGAACGCGGACGGCCAGATGGACCCCGAAGACCTTCGCACGCTCGTGACCGCGGTGGCCGCGGACGAGTGCGACTACGCCAAGGCAAACCGGCTCTTCACAGCGGAGGCGTGGAAGGTGATCCCGCGTACCCGCTACCTCGGCAACGCCTTCCTCTCCTTCATGACGAAGATCGCGTCGGGCTACTGGCACATCGCCGACTCGCAGTCGGGCTACACGGCGGTGAACCTGTCAACTCTGCGCCTGCTGGAACTCGATCGCCTGTACACCCGCTACGGCTTCCCTAACGACATGCTCGTCCACTTGAACGTGTGGAGCCGCCGGGTGCGGGATTACCCCTCTCGGCCGATCTACGGCGTTGGCGAACGGAGCGACATGCGGATCCGGAAGGTCATCCCGAGGATCTCCTGGCTCCTGTTCAAGGGCTTCTTCTGGCGGATGAAGGAGAAGTACATCATCCGCGACTTCCACCCGCTCGTCCTCTTCTACACGATGGGCCTGCTCTTTTTCGTCATCGGGGCCGGACTCGGGATCGCCTATACGGTGCTGCGCCTACTCGGTCACGTCATCCCGGCGGCGACGGCTGTCCTCATCGCGCTCCTCGTCATCTCGGGCATCCAGCTCCTGCTCTTCGCGATGTGGTTCGACATGGAGTCGAACAAGGACCTGCGCTAGAGCGGTCTTTCGTTCAAGTCCGGCCGCCGGCACGCCGATATCGAGCGTGTCGGTATGTACGAGGGAAAGACAATCGCGGTCGTCGTACCCGCTCACAACGAGGAGCGGCTGATCGCATCCACCCTGGCCTCGATTCCTGCTTTCGTCGACCGGATTGTCGTGGTCGACGATGCGTCCACCGACGGGACTGCGGAGCGGGCAGCTTCGAACCCGCGCGCCGAAGTTGTCAGGCACGAGGCGAACCAGGGTGTCGGCGCCGCCATCGTGACCGGCTACAAGCGCTGCGTCGACCTCGAGATGGAGATCGTCGCCGTCATGGCAGCCGATGGACAGATGGAGCCCGCCGATCTAGAGACGCTCGTGCGGGCGGTCGCCTCAGGCGAGTGCGATTACGCAAAGGCCAACAGGCTCTTCACGGGCCAGGCCTGGAATCTGATCCCGCGTTATCGCTATCTCGGGAACGCGGTTCTTTCCTTCCTGACGAAGATCGCATCCGGCTACTGGCACGTCGCCGACTCGCAGTCGGGCTTCACGGCCGTCAACCTCCAGACGCTCCGGATGCTGGACCTCGACCGGCTCTACGCCCGCTACGGCTTTCCGAACGACATTCTCGTCCACCTGAACGTGTGGAACAGGCGCGTCCGCGACTATCCCTCCCGCCCCATCTACGGTGTTGGAGAACAGAGCGGCATCCGGCTCCGGCACGTCGTCCCGAAGATCTCGTGGCTGCTCCTCAACGGCTTCTTCTGGCGGATGCGCGAGAAGTACGTGATCCGCGACTTTCATCCGCTTGTCCTCTTCTACATGCTCGGCCTCGGGCTCTCTGTGACCGGCTTCGCGCTTGGAAGCTTCGAGGCTGTGCTCCGCTTCGGCGGGAACCCGATTCCGGCCGCGACGATCGTGCTCGTCGCCGTCCTGCTCACGTCTGGCCTACAGCTTCTCCTCTTCGGCATGTGGTTCGACATGGAGTCGAACAAGGAGCTCCACACCGCCGCCGCGCCCATGTTCTACCCGCAGGCCGTCGAGATGCTCGGCCCGCCTCGGATGGTGCTCATCTACGGCGACGGCGAGGCTCCGGAGCACCTGCTGCCCAAGGCCGACCGCGGCCCCGCCTAAAAGCGCCGGCACCGGCCCTGGTGTGAGGCCGTCCACATGGGCCGCGAGCGTCACTAAGATGGGATGAGGATGAGCACTGCGGTCGTATCCGGCGGCGCCGGCTTCCTCGGGTCGCACCTCTGCGACTTCCTCCTCGAGAAGGGCCATCGCGTCATCTGCGTCGACAACCTCGACACGGGGTCGCTCCAGAACATCGAGCACCTCCGAAACGGCGAGGACTTCCTCTTCGTCGACCACGACGTGACCGAGCCCTTCTTCATGGACGAGCCCGCCGCGTTCATCTTCCACCTGGCGAGCCCGGCGAGCCCGATCGACTACCTGCGGCTCCCGCTGCACACGCTCAAGGTGGGCTCCTACGGAACGCACAACATGCTCGGCCTGTCGAAGGTCAAGCGCGCCCGCTTCTTGATTGCGTCTACGAGCGAGGTCTACGGCGATCCCCAGGTCCATCCTCAGCCCGAGACCTACTGGGGCCACGTGAACCCGATCGGGCCGCGCGGCGTCTACGACGAGGCGAAGCGCTACGCGGAGGCGCTGACGATGGCCTACCACCGCCAGCAGGGCGTGGACACGTGCATCGCTCGGATCTTCAACACCTACGGCCCGCGCATGCGCCCGCACGACGGGCGCGCGATCCCGACCTTCATGCGCCAGGCGCTCGAGAACAAGCCGATCACGGTCTTCGGCGACGGCTCGCAGACCCGCTCCTTCTGTTACGTGGACGACCTCATCCGCGGCCTCTACGCCCTCGCGACGAGCGGCGAGCACCTGCCGGTCAACATCGGCAACCCGCACGAGATGAGCCTGCTCGAGCTCGCCGAAGCCGTCATCCGCGTCACCGGTTCGAAGAGCGAGATCATCTTCGAGGCGCTCCCCGTGGACGATCCGCAGGTGCGCCAGCCTGACATCACGCGCGCGCGCCAGGTGCTCGGCTGGGAGCCCGAGGTCGAGCTCGAGGACGGCTTGCGGCGCCTGCTCGCCGCTGCCGCTCCCCAGGGGGCCCCCGCGCCATAGCGCGTCCGCGACTCGTCGGACTGAACCACATCGCCCTGGAGGTCGGGGACGTAGACGAAGCGCTCGAGTTCTACGGGCGGATCTTCACCTTCACGCTGCGTGGGCGCTCAGGACGGATGGCCTTCATCGACCTGGGCGACCAGTTCGTCGCCCTCTCGGCCGGCCGTACCCAGCCGCCGGACTCCCACCGCCACTTCGGGCTCGTGGTGGACGACAAGGAGGCGGCGCGACGGCGGCTCCAGGAGGAAGGCATCGACGTCCCGCCCAGCGGCCGCCTCGATTTCCGCGACCCGTGGGGAAACCACGTCGAGGTCGTCGACTACCGCGATGTGCAGTTCACGAAGGCCGAAAATGTCGCGCGCGGCATGGGTCTCGAGGGCCTGGAGAAGACCGAGCAGGCGTTGGAGGAGTTGCGCGCCAAGGGTCTCGCGCCGGAATAGCCGCCCGGCGCAAAAATCCCTGCAAATACCGCACACGTCCGGGGTCCAAATTACCCTCCGGACCCCGCTTTAGGCGATCGGAAAACGATACTCTTGGAGGGAAGGAAAATGGCGTCCGCTGCACGCACCGATTCGACTCCTGTGATCGCCGACGAGGCGCTCGTGAACACGGTTTCCGCCCCCGAGCGGCAGCTCGGCGTGCGCCGCTACTTCACGATTCCCGGCCGCGATCCGTTCGACGAGATCGAGTGGGAGCTCCGCGACGCGTTCATCCCCGGCAAGGAAAAGGCGGTCTTCGAGCAGAAGGGCGTCGAGTTCCCGAAGTTCTGGTCGCAAACTGCGACGAACATCGTCGCGCAGAAGTATTTCCGCGGCCGCATGTCCTCGCCCGAGC
>JBDTRS010000115.1:0-6708 GCA_039931575.1 Gaiellaceae bacterium | reverse complement strand
GGCTCTACCCCGGCGCGGTCGTGGCGCTCTCGGGCTCGCTGAACCGGAACGTCCGCGATTTCTACCGCCTGCACGCGGATGAGCTGGCGGTGGTGGAGCCCGGTCGCATCGAGGTGGGCGACGTGAAGCGCCTGATCGTCGTCGAGACCTCCCATCCCGAGCGCCTCGGTGAGTTCGAGCCCGTGGCGCGGGATCCCCACGTGGAAATCGTCCTCTTCGACCACCATGTCGCGGAGGAGCCGGACTGGGCGAAGCCGGAGAACGTCGTGCGCTCGGAGGACGGCGCGCTCACGACCACGATGGTCGCGATCCTCGCCGAGCGCGAGGTCGAGGTCTCCCCGCTCGAAGCGACGGTCTTCGCGCTCGGAATCCACGAGGACACCGGCTCCCTCGGCTACGCGGGGACGACGCTTCGCGATGCCGAGGCGCTCGCCTGGTGCCTGCGACACGGCGCAAGCCAGGAAATGGTGGCGCAATACCTCCACACGCCGCTCGCCGAGCGCGAGCGCGCGCTCCTCGACGCGCTCGTCGCCGCGCTCGAGCCGCATGAGGCCGGCGGCTTCGAGGTCCTCGTAGCCGCGGTCGCGTGGCCCGAGTACGTGGACGGCGTCTCCAACCTCGCGCACAAGATCGTCGACCTCACGGACTGCCGCGCTCTCGTATGCCTGGTCGAGATGGACGGGCGCGTCTTCTGCGTCGTCCGCACACGGGTGGCCGAGCTCGACGCGTCCGTGATCGCGAGCGCGCTTGGAGGCGGCGGACACGTCCAGGCCGCCTCGGCCACGTTCCGAGGCCCGCTCGACGAGGCGAGGCGGCTCGCCGTCGCGGCTCTTCCCACCGCGGTGCGGCCCGGTCTGACCGCGGGCGAGATCATGTCGCGGCCGGCGCGCTTCGTCTCCCCGGAGGAGACCGTGGCACATGCGATGGTGCTGTGCCAGCGCCATCGCCAGAGCGGAATCCAGGTCGGGGCGGACGGACGGCTCGCCGGTGTCGTCACCCGGGAGGATCTCGACAAGGCCATCGGCCACGGGCTCTCGCATGCCCCGGTGAAGAGCGTGATGAGCTCTGAGGTGCTGACCTGCGGCGAAGAGACCCCGCTTGCCGAGCTGATGCGCCTGGTCTCCGCGTCCGGCGCCGGACGTGTCCCCGTGCTCAGGGGGGAGGAGGTTGTCGGCGTCGTGACGCGCTCGGATCTCCTGCGCGCTCTCGAGGAGCCGCGCGAGGAAGACGGCCGGGAGCGGACCGAGAGCATCGCCGCCGAGCTCGACGCGCTCGACCACCTGCGTCCGGTGTTCGAGGCGGTGCAGGCGGTGAGCGGGCCGTTCGAGGGCGTGTACCTCGTCGGGGGCGCGGTCAGGGACGTCCTCATGGGCGAGCCCAACTTCGACGTGGACATCGCGGTCGAAGGCGACGGCATCGCGCTCGGCGAAGCGCTCGCGCAGGCTCTCGGCGGTCGGATGGTTCCCCACGACCGTTTCGGCACGGCCATCGTCCTCTACGACGGCGGCCGCGTCGACGTCGCCACCGCCCGGACCGAGTTCTACGATCACCCGGGCGCGCTTCCGACGGTCGAGCAGGCGTCGATCCGTCAGGATCTCTACCGGCGCGACTTCACGGTCAACGCCATGGCGGTCTCGCTGAAGGGGGAGGACTTTGGGCGGCTCGTCGACTACTTCGGCGGGCGAGACGACCTGCGGCGGGGCGTCGTCCGCGTGCTCCACAACCTCTCCTTCATCGACGATCCGACGCGAATCTTCCGCGCCATCCGCTACGAGAACCGGTACGGCTTCCGCATGGACGCGCACACGCTCGGGCTCGCCCGGGCGTGCGTCGAGATGGACCTCGTCGGCGAGCTCTCCTCCGCGCGCCTCCGCGACGAGCTCCAGGCTCTCCTCTCGGAGGAGCGGATCGCCGATTCCGTTCTCCGCCTCGCCGAGCTCGGCATCGACCGCGCTATCCATCCCCACCTTGCTGCCGATGAAGACGCCGTGCGCCTAATCGAGGTCGTGGACGAGCTTCGGGCCAAGCATGCTCCGGACGCGCCTGCGTGGCGCCTCCGTCTCGCTGTGCTGGCGCGGCGTCTACCGCCCGACGAGCTCTACGAGTGGTTCGAGCGGCTGAAGCTTCGCCGGCGCGACGCCGACCTGATCGCAGACGCGGTCACGGTTGCGCCGCGCCTCAGCGAGCGCCTGGCCGCCACGGACGAGCCTGCGGCGGTGCGAGCCCTCGTCGAGCCGCATGATCCCGACGGCGCCCTTCTGGCCCTCGCCACCGCGGGGGAGCCTGCACGCTCGCGCATCGAGCGGTACTTCGCCGACCTCAGGAACGTGCACCTCGATATCTCGGGCGCCGATCTCGCGTCACTCGGTCTCGTCGAGTCCCCGCGCGTCGGGGCGATCCTGGAGGAACTCCTCCGCCGCAAGCTGAACGGAGAGCTCGACGGCCGCGAGTCCGAGATCGAGGCCGCCCGGGAGCTCATCACGGCCGCCTGATGGACATCCGCACCTTTCTTTATCTGCTCCCGATCGTGCTTGCGAGCCTGACGCTGCACGAGCTCGCCCACGCCTACGTCGCCTGGCGCCTTGGCGACCCGACCGCAAAGCGGGAAGGGCGGCTCACCCTCAATCCCCTCGTCCACCTCGACCCGCTCGGGACGCTCATGTTCGCCGTCACCGCGCTGGCTGCCAACCTCCCGTTCGGCTGGGCGCGCCCGGTGCCGGTGAACCCGAACCACTTCCGGCGTCCGCGGGAGGGGATGGCCATCGTGGCGCTCGCAGGACCGCTCATGAACTTCGCGGTCGCCCTTGTGGCCCTCGCTCTCGTCCGGCACGTGGAGATGGGCGGGCAGCTCTTCGAGGTGCTCTCGAAGGCATGGATCGTGAACGTCGTCCTCGGCATCTTCAACCTCGTTCCCGTGCCCCCGCTCGACGGCTCCCGGATCGTGGGCGTGCTCATGGACAACGCGACCTACAGCCGCTGGGTCGGGTTCGACCAGTACGGGATGGTGATCATTTTCGGGCTCTTCATCCTCTTCCAGGACGAGTTCACGCGGCTCATGGGCGACGCGCTCGTCTTCGTCCGCGACGTCATGGACGTCCTCGTGCTCGCATGAAGCTGATCGAGTGGGAGGTGGGGGAGCCGTATCGCGTTGCGTTCTCGACGCGGCTCGGAGGGGTGAGCGACGGGGACTTCGAGTCGCTCAACCTCGGGATCCTCACCGAGGACGAGCCGGAGCGGGTCGTCGAGAACCGCCGGCGTCTCTGCGCGGCGGTCAATGCCGATCCCGAGACCGCCACGATGGCCTGGCAGGTGCACGGCGCTCGTGTCTTCGAGGCGGACGGGCGTGGCGTCGTCACGCCGGGGACGGACTTCGAGCAGGGCGACGGCCTCTGGACTGACCAACCTGGTCGCGCTATGGGCCTCCTCACCGCCGACTGCTTCCCTGTCGCTCTCGCCCGGATGAACGGCCGGCCGCGGCTCTGCGTCCTGCACGTCGGCTGGAAGGGCCTCCTGGAGGGCATCCTCGAGGCCGGTGTCGCCACCCTCGACGGAGGCCCGGTCGCCGCCGGGATCGGCCCGGGGATCGGCCCGTGCTGCTACGAGGTCGGGCTCGAGGTGGCGGAACCGTTCCGGGAGCGGTTCGGCGGGGATGTGCTGGAGGGACGAAACCTCGATCTTGCCGAGGCCGCGGAGCGAGCCCTGCGCGAGGCGGGCGTGGAGTCGGTGCACCGGACCGGCCACTGCACGAGCTGCGAGCCCGACCTCTTCTTCTCCCATCGCCGCGATCGCGGCCGCACGGGCCGGCAGGGAGTCATTGCCTTTATCCGCTGACACCGTTCGCGCCAACTACGAGCGGATCCGCTCGGAGGTCGGCCCGGCCGTCACCGTGGTCGCCGCGACGAAATACGCGTCCGTTGAGGAGATGGAGCTCCTCGCGGCAGCCGGGGTCGAGGTCGTGGGCGAGAACCGCCTCCAGGACCTGGTCGCGAAGCACGACCGGTTCGGCGAACGATTTCGCTGGCACTTCATCGGGCACCTCCAGTCGCGCAAGGCGCGCGACGTGTCCTCGCTCTGCGAGCTCGTGCACTCACTCGACTCCCTCTCTGCGGCGAAGCGTCTGGCCTCGCCGGCCCTCGTCGAGGTGAACCTCTCCGGCGAGGAGACGAAGTCAGGTGTGCCGCGGGGCGAGCTCGGCGCCTTTCTCGGGGAGGTGCGGGGCCTGGGAGTGGAGGTGCGCGGGCTCATGACCATGCCTCCCCAGGCGGGGGAGCCAGAACGCTCGCGACCGTTCTTTCATGAGCTCCGCGAGCTGGCCCGCGAGCACGGCCTCAACGAGCTCTCGATGGGGACGTCGCAGGACTACAAGGTGGCCGCGGAGGAGGGCGCGACACTCGTACGGGTGGGTTCCGTGCTGTTCGGGCGCTAACATTTGCGCCCGTTATGGGTGTTGGACAGGTTTGGAGCCGTGCGCTCGTCTACTTCGGCATCGTCGAAGAGGACGAGTACTGGGACGACGAGGCCTACGCGGCCGAGGAAGAGCTCGAGCGCACATACGAGCGCGACCGCGCGAACGTGCGGCGCCTTTCGCCTCGCCGGGAGCGCGGCGGCGGCGAGTTCGAGGACTGGTCGGAGCCGGACGCCTCTCCGGCCCGGACGGCCGTCCTCCGCTCCGGTCCCGGCCGACGGCCGCTCGAGGCCGTGGCATCGGCGTCCGTCCGCGTGCACCTGGTTGTCCCGCGGAGCTTCAACGACGCCCAGTCGATCGCGGACAAGTTCAAGGAGTCCGTCCCCGTGATCGTCAACCTCCAGGGCACCGACACGGAGCTCTCGAAGAGGCTGATCGACTTCTCGAGCGGGCTCACTTACGCGCTCAACGGAAGCATGCAGCGGGTCGCCGACAAGGTCTTCCTGCTGACCCCGCGAAACGTCGAGGTCTCGGCCGAGGAGCGCGCGCGCCTCATCGACCACGGCTTCTACAACCAGAGTTAGTCGCCCGAAATCTTCGGCTGCGCCGCGATTTCGGCCGAGTGGAGCGCTAGGTTTCCCTGCATGCCGATTGCAGACGCCGTGGAGACAGCACAGAACTTCGTGACCGTGCTGTTCTACGTCTACCTGCTCTGCATCATCGCCTACATCCTCACGTCCTGGGTTCCGCTCCCGTACAACACCTGGCTGAACCGGGTGCAGCGGTTCCTCTACGACGTGGTCGACCCGTACTTGCGCCTCTTCCGGCGCATCCTCCCGCAGCTCTCGATCGGCGGCCTCGGCCTCGACCTCTCTCCGATCGTCGCGATCCTTGTCCTGAGCGTCGCTTACCGGCTCGTGGTCGCCGCGATCGGCGCCGCGGGCTAGGACGGGCCGCCCGGAAGGATTTCGCGCCCGGGTGCCGAAGTCGGGGGCGTTATGTCGATGACGCCTGTCGAGATACGCCACATTCAGCTCGGCCGCCGGCCGCTCGGCTACGACCGCAAGGAGACCGAAGAGCTCCTGACCGAGATCGTCGCGAGCTTCGAGCACGTCTGGCGCGAGCGGGCCGACCTGCGGGACGAAATGGAGGAGCTCGAGAGCGAGCTCGCGGGCCAGAAGGAGCTCGAGCAGGCACTTCGGAACACGCTCGTCTCCGCCGAGCGGATGGCCGACGACGTCCGGACACAGGCCCGCCGCGAGGCTGACGTGATCGTGGCGGAAGCCCGCGCGACGGCGCGTGACATCGTCAGCGGGGCGGAGACCGAACGGGAGCGGGTGAGCGGCGAGATCCGCCGCCTCAAGGACGTCGAAGCCGGGGTGCGTGCCGACTACCGCGTCTTCCTCCTCGGTGCTCTCGATCGGCTCGTGGGCGACACGGAAGAGCGCCGCGCCTCGCATCAGGCTGCCTGAATCGGCCTCCCGGGCCGAGGCTATACTCAGATTCGTGGCCCGAGGAGTACCGCTCGCATGAACGTGGACCATTACCGGGACCTCCTCCTGGGCGAGCGCGAGCGCGTCTCGACTGCGATCCAGCACCTGGGCAACGCGGGCACGATCGAAGAGGAGACGGAGGAGGAGACCTACGACAACCACCTCGCCGACTCGGCCACGGCCACGCTGAACCGGGAGATCGACTACACGCTCGAGGAGAACTCGGAGCATGTCCTCACGGCCATCGACGAGGCCCTCGAGCGGATCGACAACGGGACCTACGGGACGTGCGGGCGCTGCGGCAAGCCGATCGCAGAGGAACGGCTGGAAGCGCTCCCGTACGCAAATCGGTGCATCGACTGCAAGCGTCTCGAAGAGAGAGGGTAGTGGACCCGGAGCCGCGGCTGATCGACGTTCGCGTCGGGTCGGCCACGGACGGCCGGGTGCCGATCTCGATGGTGGAGCGGTCGCTGTCAGCTGGTCCGTTTCACTGGCTAGCCCTCCTGGCCGTCGCCGGCGCCGCCCTCGCCGCCGACCAGCTCACGAAGCAGATCGTCGTGACGCAGCTCGCCCTCGGCGACTCCGTGCACGTCATCGGCACGTTCTGGATCCGGCACGTGAACAATCCGGGCATCGCCTTCGGGCTCTTCTCGACCTGGGCGTCGGCCGTGACGTTCCTGACGGCAGCCGCGGTGCTCTGGATGCTCTTCTATTTCGCCAAGTCGGGTGCCCGGCACCCGATCCTGCCGGTCGCGCTCGGCCTCCTGATCGGCGGGAGCATGGGGAACCTCGTCGACCGCCTCCGGATCG
>JBDTRS010000114.1:0-6994 GCA_039931575.1 Gaiellaceae bacterium | reverse complement strand
CCGACGCCGAGAAGATCCGCAACGAGATCATCCGCATGCTCTCCGGCCCCGGCCGGCGGCAGCAGGGCGGTGGCGCCGCGGCGGGCGAGAAGACCAAGAGCTCGAAGCTCCTCGACCAGTTCGGCCGCAACCTGACGCGGCTCGCTGCGGAGGGGAAGCTCGACCCGGTCGTCGGCCGCCAGACGGAGATCGAGCGCGTGATGCAGATCCTCTCGCGCCGGACGAAGAACAACCCGGTCCTGATCGGCGAGCCGGGCGTCGGCAAGACCGCCGTCGTCGAGGGTCTCGCCGCGCGCATCAGTGGAAACCAGGTGCCCGAGCTGCTCAAGGGCAAGCAGATCTACACACTCGACCTCGCGGCTCTCGTGGCCGGGTCGAAGTACCGCGGTGAGTTCGAGGAGCGCCTGAAGAAGGTGATGAAGGAGATCACCCAGCGCGGCGACATCATCCTGTTCATCGACGAGCTCCACAATCTGGTCGGTGCGGGCGCCGCCGAGGGCGCGATCGACGCAGCCTCGATCCTGAAGCCGGCCCTCGCGCGGGGCGAGCTGCAGACGATCGGCGCGACGACGCTCGACGAGTACCGCAAGTACCTCGAGCGCGACGCCGCCCTCGAGCGCCGCTTCCAGCAGATCAAGGTGGAAGAGCCGACCGTGGACGACACGGTCCAGATCCTGCGGGGGCTACGCGACCGCTACGAGGCGCATCACCGCTGCACGATCACCGACGACGCGCTGCGCGCAGCCGCGGTGCTCTCCGACCGCTACATCCAGGACCGCCACCTGCCGGACAAGGCCATCGACCTGATCGACGAGGCCGCGTCCCGCATGCGCATCAAGACGATGACCGCTCCGCCGCGGCACCGGGAGCTCGAGGAGGAGATCGAGCGGGTGCGCGAGGAGAAGGAAGCCGCCATCGAGGCGCAGGAGTTCGAGAAGGCCGCGAACCTCCGCGACAAGGAGCGGAAGCTCTCGCAGAAGAAGCGCGACCTCGAAGAGAAGTGGCGAAGCTCCGAGCAGGTCGAGCAGCCGGAGATCGGCGAGGAGGAGATCGCCGACATCGTCTCCATGTGGACGGGCATCCCTGTCTTCAAGCTCACCGAGGCCGAGTCCCAGAAGCTCATCCGCATGGAGGAGGAGCTGCACAAGCGCGTCGTCGGCCAGCACGAGGCGATCATCGCCGTGTCGAAGTCGATCCGCCGCGCCAGGGCCGGCATCAAGGACCCCAAGCGCCCGACCGGCTCGTTCATCTTCCTCGGGCCCTCGGGTGTCGGGAAGACCGAGCTCGCCCGCACGCTCGCCGAGTTCCTGTTCGGTGACGAGGACGCGATGATCCAGGTCGACATGTCGGAGTACATGGAGAAGCACTCCGTGTCTCGGCTCGTCGGCTCGCCTCCGGGCTACATCGGCTACGACGAGGGCGGCCAGCTTACCGAGGCCGTCCGCCGCAAGCCGTACTCGGTCGTGCTCCTCGACGAGATCGAGAAGGCTCACCCGGACGTCTTCAACATCCTGCTTCAGATCCTCGAGGACGGGAAGCTGACCGACGCCCAGGGCCGCAAGGTCGACTTCCGCAACACGATCGTGATCATGACGTCGAATATCGGCGCCGCCACGATCTCCAAGAACCAGTCGCTCGGCTTCTCGGTCGGGGACGAGTCAGGCCTCTCGTACGAGGACATGAAGGACAGGATCATGGGCGAGCTCAAGAAAGTCTTCCGCCCCGAGCTTCTGAACCGAATCGACGAAGTGATCGTCTTCCACAAGCTGTCCAAGGAAGAGATCAAGGTCATCGTCGATCTGATGATGAAGCGGCTCAAGGAGCAGATGGTCGAGCACGAGGCCGCGATCGAGCTCAGCGAGGATGCGAAGGAGCTCCTGGTCGAGAAGGGATATGACCCCGCGATGGGTGCCCGGCCTCTGCGCCGCGCGATCCAGCACTACATCGAGGATCCGCTCGCTGACTTCGTCCTCGGGCGCTCGCTCAAGCCGGGCTCGACGATCATGATCGGCCGCAAGGACGAGGAAGACGTCGACATCACGGTCGTCGAGGGCCCCGAGCCCGAGCCTGAGGCCGAGAAGGTCACGGTCCCGCCCGAGGAGCCCTCGAGCGACGCTGACCACGACGACGACTCCCACGACGACGACTAGCCGCTTGCACGCCTAGATGCAGGCGCGCATCAAGGACAAGCACGAGGTAGCGAAGGGGACCTTGATGGTCACCTTCGACCTCCTCGGCGCAGAGGTCGACTTCGAGCCCGGCCAGTACTTCTGGGTCGAGCTCCTCAATCCGCCCTACGAGGACGAGAAGGGCGCGCGCAGGCACATCACCGTCGTCACTTCGCCGACCGAGCCGGGTGTTCTGGGCCTGGCGACCCGCCTGCGTGACTCCGCGTTCAAGCGCTCGCTCGCCGAGCTGCCCGTCGGTGCCGAGGTCGACGTGGAGCAGCCGAAGGGGAGCTTCGTGCTTCCTGGCGATACCGAGCCCGAATACGTCTTCCTCGCCGGCGGAATCGGGATCACCGTCTTTCGCAGCATGCTCCGCTACGTCGCCGACAGGGGCCTGCCGTACCGCGTCACGCTCGTCTACTCGAACCGCGACCGGGAGTCGACGGCCTTCTTCGACGAGCTCCAGGAGCTCGAGCGCGCCATTCCGGGGCTCCGCGTCGTGTTCACGATGACGGAAGACCCGGGCTGGGATGGGGAGACGCGCAGGATCGACGCGGACATGCTGGGGGACGTCCTCGACGGCGACGTCGCCTCCTTCCGCTACATGGTCGCCGGGCCCCCCGGAATGGCCAAGGGCGTCACCGGGGCGCTGGCCGACGCCGGCGTGCCCGAAGAGCACGTGCAGTCGGACAGCTTTTCCGGCTACTAGATGCGAGTCGCCGTCGTGGGCGGCGGGGTCGTCGGGCTCTCTTGCGGCTTCGCGCTTCGGCGCGGCGGCGCGGACGTGGTCGTCTACGAGCGCGGCCGGGTCGGGGAAGGGTGCTCGCGCGGCAACACCGGCTGGATCTGCCCCGGCCTCTCGGCGCCGCTCCCGGCGCCGGGAGTTATGGGTGAAGCACTCCGCGGAATGCTCCACCGCAACAGCCCGCTTCTCATCAGCCCGTTCCTCGGGCCTTCCTTCCTGCGCTGGTCGTGGGGTTTCTGGCGCGCCTGCTCGCCCGAGCGCTACCGGGCGGGGCTGGAGGCCACCGTTGCGCTGACACGGTCGGCCTTCTCCGACTACGACGAGCTGCGACACGCGGGCGTGGAGTTCGAGCTGCACTCGGACGGACTCTTGGTCGCGGCCCTGACGCAACAAGGTCTCGACGAGTACGCCGTCATGCTCCGCGAGGCGGAGGAGGCGGGCTACGAAGGGCCGGTACGGGTCGTCTCGGGCGAGGAGGCACGAGAGCTCGATCCGGCGCTGAGCAGCGCCGTCATGGGCGGCGTGCACGCCCCGAGCGAGCGCTACGTCCGCCCTGAGAGCGTGTCGAAGGGGCTCGCCGCCTGGCTCCGCGCAAACGGCGGCGCGGTCGAGGAGAACACGGCGGTCGAGAGCATCGAGGAGCTCGACGCAGACGCAGTCGTCGTCGCCGCGGGAGCCTGGTCGGGGCGCCTGCTCGACGGGGTCGCGCGGCTGCCCATGGAAGCGGCGAAGGGCTACAGCGTCACGGCGACGGGCTCGGGCACGCTCCCGCGTCAAGCCCTCTATCTCGCCGAGGGCAAGGTTGGCACGAGCACCTTCGGCTCGAGCCTGCGGATCGCCGGCATCTTCGACCTCACCGGCATCGACGAGCGGCTGAGGAAGCGCCGGATCGACGCGATCGTGCGCTCGTCGGAGGCATATCTGAAGGACTGGGCGCCGGAGGAGATCGAGCTCGAGTGGGCCGGCCTGCGGCCCTACCCGCCCGACGGCCTGCCGGTGATCGGCTCTGTGCCGGGCCGCAAGAACCTGTTCGTCGCCTCCGGCCACGGCCGCATGGGAATCACGCTCGGCCCGGTGACGGGGAAGCTGATCGCCCAGGTGATCCTCGCGGGCGCCTCCCCGCCCGAGCTCGAGCCGTTTCGCATCGAGCGCTTTTCGCGCTGAACCGGCACGAACGCCGTCGGGTCCCGTTCGTAAGATCGGGAGGTGGCGAAGGCTGCTGCAATCCAACACGCCTGCTCGGAATGCGGGTACACGACCGGCAAATGGCTCGGGAGATGCCCCGCCTGCGGTAGCTGGGGCACGCTGGCCGAGGAGCGGGTGGCAGCGCCGCGGCCTGGCACCTCCGCCAACGCTTCCGCGCGGCCACTCCTGCGCCTCGTCGACGTGGAGGCGACCGACGCGGAGCGCATGCCGACCGGCGTGGCCGAGCTCGACCGCGTGCTCGGCGGGGGGCTCGTCCCGGCCAGCCTCGTACTGGTCTCCGGCGATCCCGGTATCGGCAAGTCGACCCTTCTGCTCATGGCGCTCCGCGCTATGTCGGCCGAGCACAAGACGCTCCTGGTCACCGGCGAGGAGTCGGCTGCCCAGGTCAAGCTGCGCGCCGACCGGCTAGGCGGCGGGGGCGCGGTGCACATTCTCGCGGAGACCAACCTCGACGATGTCTGCGCGACGCTCGAGAGCGAACGACCCGCGGTCTGCGTCATCGACTCCGTGCAGACGCTCTACGCGCCGGACCTCGGCTCCGCGCCTGGATCGGTCGCCCAGGTGCGGGAAGCCGCCGGGCGCCTCCTGCGGGTCGCGAAGGAGCAAGGGATCGCGACCTTTCTGGTCGGGCACGTGACGAAGGAAGGCGTGGTTGCCGGGCCTCGCGTGCTCGAGCATCTCGTCGACTGCGTGCTCCAGTTCGAAGGCGACCGCTACCGCTCGCACCGTATCCTGCGTGCGGTCAAGAACCGCTTCGGCTCGACGAACGAGCTCGGCGTCTTCGAGATGACCGGGGCGGGCCTCGAGGGAGTCGAGGATCCGTCCGAGATCTTCGGCCGCGCGCACGAGGACCAGCCGGGTTCCGCAGTCGTCTGCGCGCTCGAGGGCACGCGGCCCCTTCTGCTGGAGATCCAGGCGCTCGTGTCGCCAACCGACCTCGCGATGCCGCGCCGCGTCGCGACGGGCGTCGATCCCAAGCGTCTCGCGATGATCGTGGCCGTCCTCGGCAGGCATGCCGGCGTGGCACTCGGCCAGGCGGATGTCTTCGTCAACGTCGCGGGCGGCGTGCGGATCGACGAGCCGGCCGCCGACCTGGGAGTTGCCCTCGCGATCGCCTCGGCGGCGCGCGGCATTCCTGTCAAGAGCGGCGTTGCTTGCTTCGGGGAGGTGGGCCTTACCGGCCGGCTTCGCTCTGCAACACAAGCGGACCGCCGCCTCGCCGAGTGCGCAAAGTTGGGCTTTTCACAGACGATCGTGCCGGAAGGCACCGAGCCTCGTGGCAAAATGCGCCTAACCGCAGCCGAGACGCTGCGGCAGGCCATCGAAGCGGGGCTCAATGCGAGCGGATCCACGGACGGATAGCAGCTTCCTTTCGGCGCTTTCGCAGGTCGCGCCGGGCACCGCCCTTCGCGCCGGGATCGACGACATCATCCGAGCCGAGCTCGGGGCGCTCATCGTCATCGGCGACCCGAATGCCCTGGCGTTCCTCTTTTCGGGCGGCATGCGCCTCGACCTGCCGTTCACGTCCCAGCTCCTCTACGAGCTCGCGAAGATGGACGGCGCGATCATCCTCAATCCTCAGGCGCAGAAGATCGTGTACGCGAACGTCCAGCTCATGCCGGATCCGTCGATCGCCTCCGACGAGACGGGCACGCGCCACCGCACCGCCGAGCGCGTAGCGAAGCAGACCGATGCGCTCGTGGTCTCGATCTCCCAGCAGCGCGAGACCGTGACGATCTTCACCGGCGACCTCCGTTACCAGCTCGGCGAGATCTCCGATGTGCTCGGCCGCACGAACCAGGCCCTTGGCACCCTGGAGACCTACCGCCAGCGCCTCGACCAGGGCCTGACCCGGCTGACCGCACTCGAGTTTCAGAGCGCCGTCATGCTCGATGACGTCCTGGTCGTCCTCCAGCGCGCGGAGATGACCACCCGCATGGCCGCGGAGATCGAGCGGAACTGCGTCGAGCTCGGTGAGGAGGGACGGCTCATCCGCATGCAGCTGGACGAGCTGATCGAAGACGTCCCGCGCGACAAGGCCTCAGTCGTCTACGACTACGAGCCCGCGGGCGATCCAGGCCGCGCGGCCGCGCTGCTCGCCAGCCTGGCCGAGCTCCCGCACTCGAAGCTGCTCGAGTTCGAGGAGCTGGCCGAGGTGCTCGGCTATCCGCGGGAGACCAACCCGCTCGATCTCAGCGTTCAGCCGCGGGGCTACCGCGTTCTCTCGCGTATCCCGCGCCTGCCCGACTCGGTCATTCGCCACCTCGTACGCGACTTCGACTCTCTCGATGCGGTCATCCGCGCGAGCCACCGCGACCTCGAGGCGGTCGACGGAGTAGGCGCCGTTCGCGCGCGGGAGATCCGCGAGGGGTTGCGGAGACTGCAAGAGCACAATCTCGTCGACCGCTATTTACAGCTGTAATACGTCGCTGAGTCGCAAAGTGCCCGCAATCGGGCACAAAAGCCCTGGAAACTTGGCGTTTTAAGACGGTTTTCGGTACAATGTCTGCTTCCGCAGGCATTCGGCGCGGCTTTTTTTCGGCCCGGGAAGAGGAGGAGAGCTTGTACAAAGTCGGCGATAAGGTCGTCTACCCCCATCACGGCGCTGGCACCGTGGTGAAACGGGAGAAGCGAACCATTCTGGGGCAGGAGCGCGAGTACCTGACGATCAAGATCCTGCACAACGACATGACCGTCAACGTCCCGGCCGAGAACGCCGAGCGAGTCGGACTTCGCAAAGTGATCGACGAGGACATGGTCGTGCTCGTGCTCGACGTCCTCCACGGGAGTGGGACGAAGATGCCGAAGAACTGGAATCGCCGCTTCAAGCACAACCGGGACAAGATGAAGACCGGCGACATCTTCGAGCTCGCCG
>JBDTRS010000113.1:0-7117 GCA_039931575.1 Gaiellaceae bacterium | reverse complement strand
GGCGCCGAGGTCGTACACGTGTCCGGGAACCTCTCACGGCGCCCAGAGCTTCGCGCAGACCTGGCATCGCTCGAGGCCCGCTCCGCCGACCTCTATCTCATCGAGCTGAAGGCCGCCGCCATCGACGTCGTCGCGGAGACGGCAGCCGAGCGCGGCGTTCCGATCGTGCTCTGCGACAACGAGGTCCGGACCGTGGACGGGGACGCGGCGCTTGACGAGCGGATCCTGGAGCTCGTCGACTCGCTTGCGGCGGCGCGGGCATGAACGACCGGCGGCCTCCAGAGTCGACCCTGATCCCGGAGGCCGCGCAACCGCGCCTCGAGGCGCTTCGCCAGCTCGAGATCCCGCTGCTCGTGCTCGTCGGCGGCGCGACGGGCACCGGCAAGTCGACCGTCGCGACCGAGGTTGCCCACCGGCTCGGGATCACGCGAGTGACCTCGACGGACGTCGTCCGCCAGACGATGCGCGCCTTCTTCTCCCGCGAGTTCATGCCGTCGATCCACTACTCGAGCTTCGAGGCCGGACCCGCCGCGACGGTCTCGGCCAAGGACCCGGACGCCGACCGCAACCTGGTCGGTTTCCTCGAGCAGACGCGCAACGTCCTCGTCGGGGTGCGCGCCGTGCTTGGGCGCGCGATCGAAGAGGGCTACTCGCTCGCGCTGGAAGGCGTCCACATCGTGCCGGGAATGATCCAGCCGCAGAACGGAGCGCTGGTCTGCAAGGTCCTGCTCGCGATCGAGGACGAGGAGGAGCACGCCAGCCACTTCTGGACGCGCGACGCGGCCTCCGAGGGCCTGCGCCCGTTCGAGAAGTATCTACAGGCCCTGCCGGAGATCCGCCGGATCCAGGACTACCTGGTCGAGCAGGCCGGCAAGGCAGGAGTGCCGGTGATCGAGAACTCCCACATGGAGGAGACGGTCGACCGGGTGATCGACCTCGTGCTCGACCAGGTCGAGCGCGAGGTCGGAACGGCGTGAACAACGAGGCGAGCCAGTGCTGGTGCGAGGCTTTCGCGGGCGTGACCGAGGCCGCCGCGCTCGCGAGCGCACGCTGGCTCGGGCGCGGGGACGTGGACGGCGCCGAGCGGGCGGCGGGAACCGCGATGCTCAAAGGTCTCCAAGAGCTTCCCATCGACGGTCGGATCGTGGTCGGGAGCGAGGATCCCGACGACGTCCTCGCAATCGGGACGAAGGTCGGCCGCGGCGGGCAAGCGCTCGATCTCGCCGTCGACCCCCTCGAGGGACGGAGCGTCGTCGCGCGCGGCGACTACGGGGCGATGGCGATGATCGCGGTCGGGGACGCCGGCAGCTTCCCAGGGCTGCCGCAGATGTACATGCGCAAGATGGCGGTGGGCCCCGTCGCCCGCGGGCGGATCGACCTGGGCCGGCCTGTGGGGGACAACGTGCGCGCGATTGCGGAGGCGTTCGGGCGGAACCCGAACGACATCACCGCGATCGTGCTCGACCGGCCTCGTCACCATGACCTCATCGAGGAGCTTCGAGCCGCAGGTGTCCGGATCAAGCTGATCCAGGACGGGGACGTGACGGCGTCCATCAGCGCAGCCATCCGCGGCACGAACGACCATCTGGCGATCGGCATCGGCGGATCGCGGCAGGCGCTCCTCTCCGCGGCGGCGCTTCGCTGCCTCGGCGGCGAGCTCCAGGCTCAGCTTTGGCCGACCACGCGAGGGGACATCGAGGCGGCCGCCGAGCACGGCATCGACGACGTGAACAAGGTGTTCACGACCGAGGAGCTCGCGCCGGGCGACGTCGTGGTCGCCGCAACGGGCGTCACGAACGGCGACCTCCTCCGCGGTGTGCGCTTCCTGGCTGACAGCGCCCGGACGCACTCCCTCGTCATGTGCACCCGGCACAACTGGGTCCGGTTCGTGGACGGCATTCACTTCTTCGCCCGCGAGCGGCGCGAAGAGGTCCGTCTCCTGGGCTAGCGCCCCTTTCCGGCCGCGTCTGGGCTCTCGCTAGACTAGCTGCGTGCCCACACGCGAAGAAGTCATCGACGCGCTCCGGGTCGTCGAGGACCCCGAGCTCGGCATGGACATCGTCGAGCTCGGTCTGCTCTACGACGTGGCGGTGGACGGGCCGGCCGTCCACGTCACGTACTCGCTCACGTCGATGGGCTGTCCGGTCGGGCCGATGCTCGAGCAGCAGATCACCGACACGGTGGCAAGCATGCCCGGTGTCGAGGCGGTCGAGTCGGAGCTGACCTGGGATCCACCGTGGACCCCGGAGAAGATGTCCGACGACGCCAAGTTCGTCTTGGGTTTCGGCTAGCACCGAGGCCTCAGCTAGTCGCCGATCTCGAGCACGACCTTGCCGAACTGGCGGCCGCTCTCGAGGTGCTCGTGCGCCGCGGCCGCCTCGCTCAAGGGAAACACCCGGTCGACGACCGGGCGCGCGGCACCACGCGCGACGAGGTCGTACGCCCCCGCGAAGTCCTTGCGCGTGCCCATCGTCGAGCCCAGGATCGAAAGCTGCTTCCACCAGATGCGGTGGAGCTGAGCGGGCGGGTTTGGCCCGCTCGTCGCACCGCAGACGACGATGCGCCCCTCGGGGGCTGCGGCCTGTAGCGACAGCTTCCAGGTCGCCTCGCCGACGTGCTCGATGACGACGTCGGCGCCGCGCCCGCCCGTCGCCTCCCGGACGGCCGTCGTGACGTCGCCGGTCTCGTGGTTGACCGTCGCGTCCGCTCCCAGCTCCCTCGCCCGCTCCAGCTTCTCGTCGCTGGAGGACGTCGCGATCACGCGCCCACCGAGGGCCTTGGCGATGACGAGCGCGGCCGAGGCGACGCCGCCGCCGACTCCCCAGACGAGCACCCACTCGCCCTCGGCGAGCTTGGCCCGGGTGGCAAGCATCCGGTAGGCGGTCACGAAGACGAGCGGGAAGGCAGCCGCCTCCGCGAACGAGAGGCCCGCGGGGAGAGGGTGCACATATTCGGCCGGGACGGCGATCAGCTCGGCATGGGTTCCGTCCTGATGCTCGCCGAGGATGTGGGCGCCGTCTTCGAGCCCTGGGTTGAGGACGACTGCGTCCCCCACGGCGAACCCGTCGGTGCCCTCGCCGACTGCTTCGATCACGCCCGCCCCGTCGGCTCCAAGGATCCTCGGCTTGGGCACCGAGGGCATCCCCTGGCGCGTCCAGACGTCGAGATGATTGAGGGACGCCGCCTTCAGGCGGACGAGCAGCTGGCCCGGAGCGGCGACGGGATCCGCGACGTCTTCGTAGCGCAAGACCTCGGGTCCGCCGTCCTCGTGGATCCGCACTGCCTTCACGCGCGGATCCTAACCCTGCTCGCGCTGCTAGTTTGGCGGTCGTGACGCAGGCGGAGCTCAGTCGCCTGGGGGCGCGGCTCGGGATCGACGTCGTCGGGGCGGCGCCGGCGGAGCCGTACCTCGAGACGGAGCGGCACATCCGCGAGCGCCGCGAGCGGGGCCTCTTCGCGCGGATGCGCTTCACGATGGCGCAGCCAGAGGTGTCCTGCCACCCGGAGACGCTGCTCCCGGAGGCGCGCACCGTCGTTTCCGCCGCGCTCTCCTACTACGCGCCCGGACCGGCGCCACTGCCGGGTGAAGGACGGCTTCCGCGCTACACCTGGAGCAACCGCTATGCCGAGCTGCGAGAGAAGCTCGAGGCGCTGGGTGAGCTGCTGGGCGGCTCCTACCGCGTCCTGGTCGACGAGAACCAGCACGTCGACCGCGAAGGGGCCGCCCGCGCAGGGGTGGGCTTCTACGGGAAGAACACCGTGCTCATCACGCGCAAGCATGGATCCTGGGTCGTCCTGGGGACGCTCGTCACCGATGTCGAGATCGAAGCGGGAAAGCCGCTCGAGCTCGATTGCGGTTCATGCACGCGCTGCATCGACGCGTGCCCCACGGATGCCCTCGACGAGCCGGGCGTCCTCGACTCGACGAAATGTCTCTCGTACTGGAGCCAGGCTCCCGGCTCGATCCCCGAGGCCTACCGCGCCGACTTCGGGGCCCAGGTCTACGGCTGCGACATCTGCCAGGACGTCTGCCCCTGGAACCGCGGCACCGAGAAGCGCCGCGCGGGCGACGCGCTCGCGGAGGGAGCCGAGCCCGTCGTGTCTCTGGTCGACTGGTTGGAGGCGTCCGACGACGAGCTCGTGACCCGCTACGAGCGCCTCTACTTCCCCAGGAACGACCCGCGCTACCTGCGCCGCAACGCGCTGGTCGCGGCCGGGAACTCCGGCGCCGTCGAGCTTGCGGACGCGGTGGAGCGCTGGACCGAGAGCGACGACGACATGCTGCGCGAGCACGCGAGCTGGGCCCGGGAGCGGTTGCGATGATCCGCGAGCTCGAGCGTCAGCGGCAGACCGAGCGCTGGATCGCCTGGGTCCGCGTCCTGGCTGTGCCGTTTGCCGTCCTCGAGGTCGGCGTCGTCACGCAGGACTACCCACCCGGATACGAGCGGTGGGCCTGGGTGGCGACCGCAGCGTTCGGCGCCGGTGCGATCGTGATCTGGTTCCTCGCGCGCAGGGAGCTGCGACCTCGCTCCCAGCGTTTCCTCGCCTTCTCCGCGCTCGCTTGGGACACGCTCGTCGTCGCCTCGTTCGTGATCATCTTCTACGCCTACGAGCCGGACACTCCGATCCGCCAGCTCCTCTTCCTCCCGGTAGCCGAGGCCGCCGTTCGCTTCGGGATCGCCGGCGGCATCGTCCTCCCGCTCGTGCTGGCACCGTTCCTCGCGTTCGGAGAAGTCCTGCGGGCCGACCGCTATGGCCACGGCTTCAACGCGGACGCGGTCTCCTTTCCGGTCGGCATCGAGATCATGATGGGGCTCGTCGTAGGTTGGCTTGCCCAGCGGTTTCGACGCGAGGCGGTGGTCGCCGACGCCCGCGCCGCGGAGGCAGAAGACCTGCGTGACCAGCTCGGCCGGCGCTCCGACCAGCTCGAGGCCGTCAACCGGGTTGCGCGGGCGCTCGGCTCTTCGCTCGAGCAGGACCAGGCGTTCCACCGCTTCCTCGGCGAGCTCAGCGGGGTGTTCGAGTTCGACCGGCTTGCCGTCGTGCTCGCAGAAGGCGACGAGGCGGTGGTCATGGCCAACGCGGGGCGTGAGGGAGAGACGCTCTATCCGCGCGGCACCGCGCGCCCGATTGCCGGCTCGGTTCTCGAGCAGATCCTCAGAGACGGGCAGACCGTCGTGCGCGGGAACATGGATTCGGACCCGCGCTATCCGGAGGAGCGCGAGCTCGCCGGCGTCGGTCTCCGCTCCCGCGTGGTCGTTCCTCTCAGCGCCGGCGGCCATTCTCTCGGGATGCTCTCCGTCTCACGGGAGGGGGCGGATGCGTTCACGGCCGAGGAGGCGGACCTCATCACGCTGCTCGGTCGCCAGGTCGCGGCGGCCGTCCAGAACATGCGCACCTTCGCCGCGGAGCGCAACGCCGCCGAGGAGCTCCGCCGGCTCTCCGCCCTGCGTGCCGACTTCGTCTCGCTCGTCTCGCACGAGCTGCGCGCGCCGATGGCGTCTGTGATCGGGTGCGCCGCTACCCTCCGCCAGCGCTGGCGCGAGCTCGCGCCCGACCAGCGTGAGTCCTTCCTCGCGCTCATCGAACAGGAGACCGGCCGGCTTTCGACGCTGATCGGCGACGTGCTGGACACATCCCGCATCGAGGCCGGGACCTTCACCTATGCGTTCGCCGACGTCGACCTCGCGGATCTTGTTCGCGAGACCGCGTCGATGGTCGAGCTCGGCCACGACGAGGTCGAGGTGCAGACGAATGTCCGCGAACCGCTTCCGGCCGTGCGCGGCGACCGCGAACGCCTGCGCCAGCTCCTCCTCAACCTGCTCACGAACGCCGCCAAGTACACGGCCACCGGGGACGAGATCGAGGTCCGGGCGAGTGCGGAGGACGGGCACGTTGTCGTGACCGTAGCCGACCATGGGCCGGGAATCGCAGCCGAGCAGCAGCGGCTCATCTTCGAGAAGTTCGGACGGGTGAACTCAGGCGGGCGCTCGAAGTCGGGCGCGGGCCTCGGGCTCTTCATCGCCCGCTCGATCGCCGAGGCGCACGGCGGCTCGCTCGACGTCCAGTCCGTGGCGGGCTCGGGCGCGGCCTTCATCTTCCGGCTGCCCGTCGCTTAGTCGCGGGTGATTAGCGGGCCGGCCGGCCGGCGGCCGAGCTCCCGCTTGAGCCGCTTCGCCCGCGTGAGGATCTCCTCGCGCACGCTCGCCGGCTCGATCACCTCTGCCTGGCCGCGGTGCGACAGGATCTCGCCGACGATCCACTCGAGGCTGCCGAAGCGCAGTTCCTCGAGCGCGTAACCCTTGGCGAGCGGAAGCGCGCCGCGCTCGACGCGCCAGCGGCCGTGTGGAGGGGAGAAGAGGACGCGCGCAGTGCTCGCGTCTGACAGCTTCGTCGGAACGAGCTCCGGGCGCGGCTCGAACTCCTCGTCGAGGAGGTCGGCCCTGCGCATGCGGTCGAGGCGGAAGCTCCGCTGGGCGTCGCGGGTGCGATCCCAGCTGTGGATGTACCACCAGGGCAGCTCGCGCTCGAGGGCGTGCGGCTCGATTACCCGAACGCTGGTCTCCTCGCCGACTGCGGTGTACTCGATCTCGACGAGCCGGTGCTCGGCGCTCGCCTGCGAGAGGGTCGCAATGAGTTGCTCCTCGTCGGTGACCGCCTGGCGCTCGGGCCGCTCTTCGACGTCGAACTCGCCGAACGTCTCCTCGAGCTTGCGCCGGACACGCTCGAGCGGCGTGTGCGCCTCGGCGGCGATCATGGGCCCGACGAACTCGAGCGCGAGTCGGATCGCGCGCGCCTCGAGGGGCGTCAGACGAGGGGGCCGGCGGAATGTGTCCCCGAAGAGCTCCTTCTCGACGTGCACGTTGTCGCCTTCAAGGGCGGCGTAGACGGCGTAGCAGCCTCCACCGAAGTTGACGAGGTTGAGAAGCTGAAGGTGGTCGTCGAGCTGGTCGGGCGGGATGTTGAAGCGCTCGGCGACGTCCGCAGCGGGAATCGTGGCCGATGTAGTCTCGCCGCAGCGGGCGAGGAGGAAGGCGAGCAGGGCCTGGAGGACTCCGAATCGCTCCGGAGCCACGGGGCCCACGGGGCGCTCCAGAGGCTCCACCTCACGGCGTGC
>JBDTRS010000112.1:0-7202 GCA_039931575.1 Gaiellaceae bacterium | reverse complement strand
AGATGCCGTGGAGCACGCCGTCGCACTCCATCACGATCATCTCGTCCTCGGGCGCTTTCGACCCCTGCGGCCGCTCGGCAGCGGAGGCTCGGGCTCGGTCTGGCTCGTACGGGACGAGCGTTCCGCCCGCGACGTCGCGCTCAAGGTCGTCCCCCGAGAAGGCAAGGCCGGGTCGCGGGCAGAGCGGGAGGTGGAGGCCGCGGCCCGGCTTCGCCACCCACGCTGCCTGAAAGCCCTTGCGCTCGAACGGGACGAGCACCACGTGTACGTCGCCTACGAGTACGTTGCCGGCAAGACACTGCGCCAGTCCCTGCGAGCCGGCGAGCTGGACGACGCAGCCGCCGTCGAGGTGGGCGCGCAGGTCCTCGACGCTCTCGCCCATGCCCATGGCAAGGGCGTCATCCATCGCGACGTCAAGCCGGGGAACGTCATGGTGGAGGACAGTCAGCCTCTCTCGATCCGGCTCCTGGACTTCGGCCTCGCCCAGCTCGAGGAGGCCGAGACGCTCACGGCAGTCGGCGACGTGCCCGGCACGCTCGCCTACATCGCGCCGGAGCGTCTCGCCGGAGCCGACGCAACCGGCTCTGCGGACATCTGGTCGGCCGGAGTGCTCCTCTGGGAAGCCCTCGCCGGGCGCCATCCGTTTTCGTCGTTCTCCCCGCTCGAGACGGCTCGGCGCGTGCAGGAGGGGGCACCGCCTTTGGCCTCGCAGCGGCCCGACCTACCGCGAGCACTGACGGCGACCGTCGACCGGATGCTCGACGCCGATCCGGCCCGCCGGCCCCGCGCGAAGGAGGCCGCCGCCCGCCTCCGCACGGCCTGGAGCGAGGTCGGCGAACGGCCCCGCGCGACCACGTCCCGCACAACCCTCGCGGAACGCGCCGCGCACGCGGGACTGGCCGGCCTCTACGCGGCGACGGCGGCCTGGCTTCTGCCCTTCTTCCCCTCCGGCTGGCCCTTCCTCCTGGCAGCTCTCGCCGCGCTGGCTGCGTTCGCGAGCCCCACCGCCGGGCTCGCATTCGCCCTCGCGGTGCCCATCCTTCCCCTCGGCAACGTCTCCTTTGGGCTGGCCGTCGTCTACGCCGTCCTCGCGCTCGGCTGGCTCGCCCTGTTCTGGCGGGACGGGCGCTCGGGCCTCCTGTTCCTCCTCGGACCGGCGCTCGCCCCGCTCCAGGCGCTCGCGCTCACCCCGGTACTCGTCCAGAGCGCCCGCGGGCCGGTGCGACGAGCGGCGATTGCCGCTGCGGCGGGGATCGGCGCGGCGGCGGCCGCAGGGATCCGTGGGTCCGCCGACCTCGGCCTGGACGCAACCGGGTCGCCCGTGGCGGCACTCGGAGCGCTGACCGACTACGTCCAGGCACGGCCTGAGATCTGGATTACGGCGGTCGTCCTCGCCGGAGCAACGCTTGCAGTGCCCCTCGCTCGCTCGCGCGGGCTCTGGGGAATCGCGGTCTGGGGAGCCTCGTTCCTCGCCGCAGCGGCCCTCGGAGCGGGCGAGGCGGTCGCGGCTTTCCCGCTGGCTCTCTGGGTCTGGGCGGCCGCCGGACTGCTCACGCTCGGGCTCCTCCGCGAGCATTAGAGTCGCCCGTCCGGGCAAAATGCCCGGTGGGCGCACCGTGAACGTTCTCCGCAGCATCGAGCACCGCATCGAGTCTCTCGTCGAGGGAGTGTTCGGCCGTGCCTTCCGCTCGCATGTGCAGCCGGTCGAGCTCGCCCGCAAGCTCGCGAAGGAGATGGACGAGCACCGGACGGTCTCGATCTCCCGCGTGTACGTCCCAAACGAATACGTCCTGTACCTCTCCCCGGAGGACCGGCGGCAGTTCTCGACCTACGAGGAGTCGCTTCTGACCGAGCTCGCCGACTACCTCTCCGAGCACGCGCGCCGCGAGGGCTACTCGCTCCTCTCCACCCCACGGGTCGAGGTGGAAGAGGATGCCGACCTCGAGCTGGGTGAGTTCGGGATCGCCACCCGGCTCGTGCAGCCGCGACATGATGCCGTCCCGTCGGAGTCGGAGTCGGAGGCGGAGGCGGAGGCCGAGGTCGTCGCCGACCCGCTCCCGAGCGCGACGAAAGTCTTCAAGCCGCCGGCGGCGGCTGCCACCGCGGCCGTCTCGGCCGAGGAGGCGCAGGAGCTCGGCCTCGCCCATGAGGAGGCGCGCGCGCAGCTCGACGTCAACGGGACGCGGCACGAGCTTTCCCGGGACACGGTCGTCCTCGGGCGCTCGCGCGAATGCGACATCACGCTGGACGATACGAACGTGTCGCGCCGCCACGCAGAAGTCCGGCGCGAGAACGGCGACTGGTGGATCGTGGACCTCGGGTCGACGAACGGGATCGAGGTGAACGGCAAGCGCGTCGACCGGGCGCGGCTGGAGCATGGCGACCGGATCCTGCTCGGGCGCGCCGAGGTCACGTTCGAGCGCGCCGGATGACCGTCGAGCCGATCCTCCTCGCCCTCCAGGCTGCCTTCCTGGTCCTGCTCTACGTCTTCATCTGGAGAGTGGTCCGGTCGGCCGCCCGCGACATGCGCATCGCGCCGCAGGAGAGCTTCATCCTCGCGCCCTCCCAGCTCGCAGCCGAGCATCCGGCTGCGGCGGGCGGCCGCCTCGCCGTCGAGCGAAGCAAGGCCGTCCCGGCGGGCAAGGTCTTCGATGCCGGTCCGGTGCCCGTGACCATCGGACGCTCGAGCGACAACACGATCGCGCTCGACGGCGACGATTTCGCCTCCGGCCACCACGCCCGGATCGAATCCCAGCGCGACGGGGTCTGGATTCTCGATCTCGGGTCGACGAACGGCACGTTCGTGAACGGCGAGCCCGTCAACGGCCGCCGCCAGCTTCGAGAGGGAGACATCGTCCAGATCGGAGACACCGAGCTGAGGTTCGAGCGATGAGGGTGGCAGACAGCGCAGGAGTAACGGATCCGGGGCGCAAGCGGCGGCGGAACGAGGACTCCTTCGTCATCGACCCTCCGCTCTTCGCGGTCGCCGACGGGATGGGCGGCGCGCAGGCGGGAGAGGTTGCCTCGCGCCTCGCCGCCGCGGCTTTCCGCGAGTTCCACGAGGCGGACGAGCTCGATCCCGAGGAGCGCGTCGCCGCGATCATCCAGGAGGCCAACCGCCGGATCTACAACCGAGCCTCGACCGACGCCCACGCCACGGGAATGGGGACGACCATCACCGCCGCCTTGGTCGACGGCGACCGCCTCGCCATCGGCCACGTCGGGGACTCACGCGCCTACCGGCTGCGCGCTGGCGTGCTCGAACAGCTGACCGACGACCATTCCCTCGTCGCCGACCTGGTCCGAAGCGGCCGCCTGACGCCCGAGGAAGCCGACACCCATCCTCAGCGCTCAGTCATCACGCGGGCGCTCGGAACCGACGCCGAGGTCGACGTCGACACCTTCATCGTCGAGGTGGAGCCCGGCGACGTCTTCCTCGTCTGCTCCGACGGTCTGACAAGCATGGTCCCCGACCAGGAGATCCACGACCTCGTCGTCGCTGCGCCCAACCTCGAGCAAGCCGCCAAGGCGCTCGTGAAGGCCGCCAACCGCGCCGGGGGAGAGGACAACGTCACGGTTGTCCTCTTCGAGCTCGCGGGCGAGAGGGAGGACCTCGAGGAGACCGCGGTCGTGTCGGGCAACGGGCGCGCCGGCGAGGACGACCTCGAGGACACGCTCACCGGGCTCGAGGCCCCGGCGCTCAGGACGGCCGCGCCCGCCACGGTCATGAAGCGCGCGAAGGAGTGGGGCCCGCCGGCCGAGGAGCCCCCGGGCCCGCCGCCAGCCGAGCCCGACAGGAGGCCGCGCTGGGGGCGGCGGCTGATGCTCTCGGCTCTCGGGGTCGCCTTCGTCGCGGGGATCATCGCCGCCGCCTTCTGGGCCCTCTCGCGCGCCAACTTCGTCGGAGTCGACGAGGACGGCAACGTAGCCGTCTACCAGGGCTTGCCTTGGGATCTCGGCGGCGGCGTCCACCTGTACCGCCCCCGCTACGTGAGCCAGCTCCGCGCAGTTCAGCTCTCCGAAGGCGAGCGCGCGGCGCTCTTCGACCACAGCCTCGCCTCGTACGACCAGGCGCGCAGCAAGATCGCCCGCTACGAGAAGGAGGCCGTCCCCTAGTAGTGCCAGAGCTTGACCCTTCGTAACCGAGAGCTCGTCAACCTCCTGATGGTCGGGCTCCTGACGGCGGCCGGCTTCGCCGCTGTCTACATCGCCCGCCAGGAGGTGGTCTCGGCCGGATCCCTCTCGTACGCGGCCTTCTTCCTCGCACTCTTCGTCGCTGCGCACGTCGTCGTCCGGGTGGCACTGCCCGACGCGGACCCGTTCCTGCTCCCGCTGGTGGGTCTCCTGACCGCGGTCGGGCTGACGATGATCTACCGGATCGACCCCGATCTCGCCCTTCGCCAGGGGCTCTGGGTCGTCGTCGGCCTCGTCGCCTTCGCCGGGCTCGTCCTCGTCGTCCGCGACTACCGGACGCTCGACCGCTACAAGTACGTCCTCGGGCTGACGGCCATCTTCCTGCTCGCTCTGCCGGCGGTTCCCGCGCTGGGGCGGACGATCAACGGGGCGAACCTCTGGGTCGGTGTCGGCGGAATCGTCTTTCAGCCGGGCGAGTTCGCGAAGGTCCTCCTCGTCGTCTTCCTCGCGGGCTACCTGCGCGACAACCGCGAGCTGCTCTCGCTCGGAAGCGGCCGCTTTGCCCTCCCCTCGCCGAAGCACTTCGGGCCGCTCCTCGTCATCTGGGGCGGCGCGATGCTGGTTCTCTTCCAGACGAACGACCTTGGCGGCGGACTTCTCTACTTCTCCATCTTCCTGGCGATGCTCTGGGTCGCGACCGCCCGCTGGCCATACGTCGCTGTCGGCCTCGGCCTCTTCGCCATCGGTGCCTACGCGCTCTACCACGTGACGCCGCACGTTCGCGACCGCATCTCGATCTGGCTCGACTGCAGCTGGGTCTTCTCGAGCGACTGCCCGGTCTACAAGGAGGGCTACCAGCTCGCGCAATCGATCTACGCGATCTCAGGGGGCGGCTTCTTCGGACAGGGGCTGGGCCGCGGCGTGCTCGTCACCCCGGAGGGAAACACCTACATCCCCTACCTCGAGACCGACTTCATCTTTGCCGGGATCGCTCAGGAGCTCGGTCTTGCGGGGGCAGCCGGCGTGATCCTCCTCTACCTCGTCTTCTGCTACCGAGGCTTCCGCATCGCGATGCTGGCCAACGACGGGTTCTCGAAATTGCTCGCGGTCGGCCTCACCGCCGCGCTCGGGATCCAGGCCTTCATCATCATGGGCGGCGTCAGCGGGCTCATCCCGCTCACCGGGATCACGCTCCCCTTCGTCTCGTACGGAGGGTCGAGCATCGTCGCCAACTTCCTCATCATCGGCCTCCTGCTCATGATCTCGAACCACGTCAACCGGGACACGGCGTGAACCCGCAGATCCGCCGGCTCTTCTTCGTCCTTGCCGGGCTCTTCGTCGCCCTCGTCGCCATGACGACGTACTGGCTCTGGAAGGCGCCTGACCTCGAGGCGCGACAGGGCAACCCCACCCTCATCGTCCGCCAGCTCACGATCGAGCGCGGGCTCATCTACGCCTCCGACGGGAAGACGGTCTTCGCTCGCAACCGCAAGGTCCGAAAGAAGAGCCTCGGGCGCACTTGGTTCGTCCGCCGCTATCCCCGGGGCGAGCTCGTCGCCCATCCGGTCGGCTACTCGACGATCGAGCGCGCCCGGGCGGGGCTCGAGGAGTCGCTGAACGACTACCTGACCGGGTCGAACGCGAACCTCGACACGATCCTGAACAACACGATCGACAAGCTCAAGGGGCTGACGCGCCGCGGGAACGACGTCGTCACGACCATCGACGCGCGAGCCCAGCGCACTGCGATGAGCGCCCTCGCCGGCAAGTGCGGGGCCGCCGTGGCCCTCGATCCGCAGACGGGGAAGGTGCTCGTCTGGGCTTCCCAGCCCTCCTACGACCCCAACCTCGTCGAAGGCCGTTTCAACCAGATCCAGCGCATCACGGCCCCCTGCCGGCCTGCCGCGCCCTTGCTCGACCGCGTCTCCCAGGGGCTCTTCATCCCGGGCTCGACATTCAAGGTCGTCACCGCCGCAGCCGCGCTCGATTCCGGCGCCGTGACACAGTCGACGACCTTCGTCGACCGCGGCTACTGCATCGAGTACGGAAAGAGGGTTCTGAACTACGCGGACCAGAGCGGCCCCGAGGTGTTCGGGACGGTCTCCTTCTCCCAGGCGCTCGAGCATTCGATCAACGCAGTCTTCTGCGAGGTCGGGAAGCGGATCGGCGCCCGCAGCATCATCGACAAGGCCAAGGACTTCGGCTTCTACGAGGAGCCGCCCGTCGAGCTCCCGTCACAGGAGATCGCCCCGAGCGGCCTCTACCGGAACGGCCGCCTCTACGATCCGAGGGACCCGAATGCGGTCGATCCGGGGCGGTTCGCGTTCGGCCAGGAGCGCCTGCAGGTGACCCCGCTGCAGATGGCGCTCGTCGCGGCCGGCGTCGCAAACGGCGGCGAGATCATGAAGCCGTCGCTCGTCGACCGCATCGTCGCGCCCAACGGCAAGGTGATCCAGCGGACGAAGCCGGACGTCTGGAAGGAGGCGATGAAGCCGCGAACGGCAGCCGAGCTCACCGCCATGATGACCGCGGTGGTGGAGTCGGGCACGGCCACGTCGGCCCAGATCCCCGGCGTCCAGGTCGCCGGCAAGACGGGGACCGCGGAGACCGGCCGGCAGGGCCAAAACGACACGTGGTTCATCGCCTTCGCTCCCGCTCAGGGGGCCCGCATCGCCGTCGCGGTCGCGCTTTCGAACCAGAGCGGGACGGGTGGCGGGACGGCCGCACCGATCGCGAAGGCCATCATTGAAGCGCTCTTGGGGCGAAATGCCTAGGCTAAGTCGCTGATGCCCGTGTCCGACACGCTCATCAACACCCTCTTCGACGGCCGCTACCGCATCGTCCGCAAGCTCGGCTCCGGCGGGATGGCGAACGTCTATCTCGCCGAGGACGAGGATCTCGGCCGGCGCGTCGCGATCAAGATCCTGAACGACCGCTACGCCAACGACGAGCTCTTCATCGAGCGCTTTCGCCGGGAGGCCAAGTCGGCCGCGGCGCTGTCGCACCCGAACATCGTCTCCATCTACGACCGCGGCGAGGCCGAGGGCACCTACTACATCGCGATGGAG
>JBDTRS010000111.1:0-7272 GCA_039931575.1 Gaiellaceae bacterium | reverse complement strand
CCCGGAGACGGCCCGCCGTAGATCGGGGGGCCTCGCCGTGCGGAAGTAGGCGACCGAGACGACGACCCAGGGAAGGGCGTAGCGGACGACGACGAGCGCGGTCGCCCAGCCAGGAAGGAGCCCGGCGCGGGCGAGCCCGAGAGCGGCCGCGCCGAGGAAGATGCCGTCCACTGTCGCGTCGAGCCAGAAGCCGAGGCGAGTCGTCTCGCCCCGGGCGCGGGCGAGTCGCCCGTCAACGCCGTCCGTCAATCCGGCGAGGAGGAACAAGATGACGAGGGCGGTCCCGTCGAGCGCGAGCAGCGCCGGCACCGTCCCGGCCCGCAGCACCGTCAGGACGTTCGCCAGCCCGAGCCCGCAAACAGGCGTGCCGTCCGCGCGCTCGAGCATTCCGAGGTGCCAGTCGACCATGAGAACGAGGAGTACCCACCAGAGCGCTCCGGCTGCCGCGAGCGGCGGGTGTCCCGCGACGGCCGCCCCCGCCCAGGCGGCGAGCCCTGCTGCGCCAAGAGCAAGCGCCTGCCGGTGCTCGCGCGGTCGCTCGGCCCGCCGCTCTCGGGCGCGCGCGCGCGAGCGAAGAAGGAAGATGGCCCAGGCGCGAGGAGCGTAGCCGGCGGCGCGCAGGTCGACGAGCGCCTCGCGGGTCCAGCGCTCACCGCTGGTCACCGGCGCGCGGCGACGACGACGCCGTAGCCGAGCAGGCCGTCGCGAACCGCCTCGCGCGCGGCCGCGACGAGCCCGAGCCAGCGCTCCGTCCCGCGACCGATCTCAGACGGCAGCAGGTTCCCGGCGATGCGGGCAACCCGCAGGCGCCCCTCGACCCGGTCGAGCAGCGCGTCGAGGGCGGCGTCGTGGCGCTCGGTTCTGACGATTGCGAAGCCCGCCTCCTCCAGGAGCTCGGCGATCCCTTCGAGCGGACGAGCGTCGGCGAGGCAGGCCATCCAGGCGTTGAGGCTGCGAAGCTCGGTGGGAAGCTCGGCCGCCGCCGTGACGTCGGAGAGGGCGAGCCGGCCGCCGGGCACGAGCACCCGGGCGAACTCCGCCGCTGCCATCTCCTTGTCGGGGAAGAGGCAGAGCGAGCACTCGCAGAGAACGCCGACTGCGCTCACGTCCGGAAGTGGGATCGCCTCGGCGTCGCCGTGCAGGAAGCGCACGCGGTCGTCGAGGCCTGCGTCCGCGGCGGCGCGGCCCGCGGAGGCGACGCTCTCCTCGGACAGATCGATCCCGACAACCCGGCAGCCGGCCTCGCGCGCAGCCTGGAGCGCGCTCGTGCCGGCGCCGCTCGCGACGTCGAGGACGGTCGCCCCCGGGCCGACCTCGAGCGCTCGGACGAGCCTGCCCGTCAGCTCAGCCCCGCCTGGGTGGTAGCTGTCGCCGAGGAGCCAGCGGGCAGCGGGGCTCGAGTAGGCGCTTGCGCAGCAGGCCTTGACGACGTCCGGAGCCGCCGTCACGGGTCGAGCCTCCGGCCGAGATTCGTCGCCGCGGCGTGGCGGGCACGCCCGTTCCCGGCGACGGTCCGCGAGCCGTAGCGCGTCTCCTCGAGGAGCGGGAGAAGCGGCCTCGCGTTCGGCACGACCGGAGCGACACTCGTCCCGGAGAGCTGCTCGCGCACCTGCTCGCGATAGCCGACTGTGTTGTAGGCGCAGAAGGGGATGAGGCGGCCGTCCGGCGTGATCTGCTCGATGCAGCATTTCATGAGCTGGCGCACGTTCAGCGTGTACGCGTCCTGGAAGTCCTGGACGGTGACGACGAAGACGTGCGAGCGGACGTCGTCGAGCGCCGCTGGCAGGTCGATGCCGCAGTCCGCGCAGGCAAGGAGCGCCTCCTCGGCGCCCGGCGCCGCCGACGACGAGAACATCTTCTCGAGCGCGTGCCGCAGGTCGAGGTCCGGCAGGACGCGGTTCGAGACGTAGTCGAGGTAGTCGTCGATCTCGAGGATGCGAGTGAAGGGAACCACGCTCTCGCCGTCGACGAGCGCGTAGCTCATGCTGCGGCAGGTCGGGAAGCAGCAGGGGACGGGCACGAAGTCCGAGACCCGGAACCAGTCTGGGAGCTGCTCGGCGACGAGCCGCATCACGTCCGGGTTGGTCAGGCGCTCGAGCGGGTCGAAGACGCGGTGACGCCCGGAATGGGTTACCGGCTGGAAGACGACGCTGTTCACGGCCGGGTGCGAGACGCCGAAGCGGACGATCGCACCCGCCTCGTGCTCGTTGACCCCGCGCTCGACGGCCGCGACGAGCGTCACCGTAACGCCGTGCTCGGCACAGGCTTCGAGCGCGCGCCGCTTGTCCTCGCGCAGATCCTTCCCGCGGATCGCGAGGTGGGTCTCGAGGTCGAAGCCGTCGAACTGGAGATAAACGTGCGCGCCGACCCGTGCGAGCTCGGGCGCGAAGCGCCGGTCGCGCCCGAGCCGGATCCCGTTCGTGTTCAGCATGACGACGCGAATCCCGCGCTCCTTCGCCATCTCCATGAACGTGACGATCTCGGGATGGATGCTCGGCTCGCCGCCCGAGAACTGCACGACCTCGGGCTCCCCTTCGGCGGCAACGAAGGTGTCGAGCATGAAGGCGATCTGCTCGCGGGTCAGCGAGAAGCCGTCGGGCTGGTGGCCCGAGTCGGCGAAGCAGATCGGGCAGTCGAGGTTGCAGCCGGTGTTCACTTCGATCAGACCGAGGCAGGCGTGCTGCTTGTGGTCGGGACAGAGTCCGCAGTCGAGCGGGCAGCCGTCGCGCACCTCGGTCTGGAACCCGAGCGGAAGCGTCCCGGGCTTGTTGTAGCGCTGCTGCGCGACGTAGAGCTCAGCGTCCGAGTAGACGAGCGCCTCGAAGGGCCCATGCTCGGGACAGCGCTTGCGCATGACGACCCGGTTGTCGCGGACGTTCACCTCCGCCTCGATCACGCGCTTGCAGACGGGGCAGATCGACTTGGTCAGCTCGAGGAAGACCTCGTCGCGGTCGACCCTCGCTTGCCTCGTTGCGTTCAGCGCCACAGGCCCTCCCTTCTCGACGGTTCCCGGTCGGATGCCGACTCGACCCGGGGCGATTCCGAAGCGGAACCGGCCGGGAGCCGGCGGCATCGAACCAGCTGGGCATGTCCTTCCGCTTCCTCGCACGCTCGGCGGCGTTCCTCGCCGCCGCGACCACCGTCGCCGGCTGCTCGAACGTGGTCGGCTCCAAGCCGGACACCGGACCCACGCAGCCGACGGCGGCCCCGGCCGCCGAGTCCCCGCTCGCTCGCTTCCACCGCGTCACGGCGATCACCTGCTCCCCGGCCCGGCGCCAGGAGGCGCTCGCCCACGGCTCCGGCGCATTCTGCGCGCCCTTCGACTCGATTCCCGCCGTCACCCACCCGCGCTTCCTCGCGTCCGTGCACGCGAAGCTGCCCCGGAACGAGCCCGTCGTCGCGCTCGAGCTCGTGGGCGCGGCACGCGCCTATCCCGTGCGCTACCTCGTCTACCACGAGATCGTGAACGACGTCGTCGACGGGCACCCGGTCGTCGTCACCTTCTGCCCGCTCTGCGACAGCGCCGCCGCGCACTCGCGTCGGGTGGGGAGCCGCATCCTCACGTTCGGCGTCTCGGGCCAGCTCGAGTATCTGAATCTCGTCATGTTCGATCGCCAGACCCTCTCACGGTGGCAGCAGATAACCGGCGAGGCGGTCGGCGGCGAGCTCGAGGGACGCAGGCTCGCGCCGCTCCCGGCGCAGCTCGTGTCGTTCGGGGAGTGGCGAGCGGAGCACCCCGCCGGGCTCGTCATGCGCGCGCCGGAGCCAGAGGAGTACCGCTACGGGCTCGACCCGTACGGCGGCTACGACAGCGATCCGGCCGAGCAGAGCCCCTTGCTGCGTTCCTCGGCGAACCCGGAGGGCCAGAAGGCGGACGCACGGCTTCCGCCGAAGTGGCGGGTGGTCGGGGTGGCGACGCGAGACGGATCCGTGGCCTTCGCCGTCCCGGCCCGCAGCCGGCGGCCGGTCGTCGCGACCGCCCGGCTCGGTTCGCTTCCGCTCCTCGCCTTCTTCCGCTTCGGGACGGCGCAGGCGGAGCAGAGCCAGCGGCTCGCGAGCGCGCCCAAGGGCTGGTCGGCGACGGTCTGGTCGGCGTGGCTCGATGGCCGGCGCCTCCACTTCCGCGTTGTGGACGGCCGCTTCGTCGAGACGAGAACGGGCTCCGTCTTCAACTTCTTCGGGCACGGTCGCTCGGGCTCGCTCGCCGGGCGAAAGCTCGAGGCGGTGCCGCAGGCGAGCGCCTTCTGGTTCGCGTGGTCGCACTTCCACCCCGACACGGCAATCAGATGGGCTGGAGGCTGATCCGGTAGGCGACTCGCACGTCCGGCGCGCCGAACTTCGTCATGACCAGGCGGAGCTCGAATCGCTGCCCGGGCGCCGGGCTCTCAGGGAGAATCGTCGTCCACGTCCGCTCGGCTCCGCCGACGGCCGAGTGCGGTCAGCCGGGCTCGAAGGTTCCGGGCAACGTCGCGAGGGCGCCGGACTCGCGCAGGTAGAGCTTCCTCGCGCCGGAGGCAAGCCCGATCGTGAGGCGATTGTCGAAGACTCCGCCCGGCGGCACGTGCGGCCGATCCTCCGCATCCGACCAGTCGACCGTGGCGCAGCCGGAGAGAGGGTGCTCGCTCGTACAGGCCTCTTCCGGGCGCCCCGGGTCCCGAAGCGTGAGGACGAGCCTCTGCTTGCCCCGGGCCGCGACCCCGCGGCGAACGGGCCCGCTCACCGCCACGACGGCGTGAAAGCCGGGATCGTCGAACGACGAAGCGGCAGCGAGGCGGAAGACGCCCTGTGCGAGAGTCGTCGCGCCGGCCGGCGGTGACGTCGGCCGCTCCTGACGTTCTCCCTCGCCCGTGCAGCCGGCCAAGAGCAGCAGAAGCGCGATCGCGAGCAGGCGCCTGGCGGCGGGCACGCCTACGAGAGGACGACACGCCGGGCCGGCCGGGCGAGCCGTGGACGCGGCAGGGAGAGCCCGGCGTTCGCGGCCGCGTACCACGCCAGGGCGAGCATGTAGGCGTCCTCGAGCAGGACCCACCAGCGAAGCTCCTGGGCGAGGTAAACACCGAAGCAGGCGCAGTTGCCGACCGAGAGGCCGCGCACGAAGGCCTGTGCCGCAAGCGTCGACCAGAAGACCGCGAGCGCGAGGCCAAGCACCCCGCCGGCCCGCCCGAGCGCCCTCGGACCGGCCCTGCTCGCGAGGAGCAGGATCGCCACGGCGAGCTCGAGCGAGGGCAGTGCGTACGAGGCGCCCGCCGCAGCCGTGCCTTCGAGGAGCCGAGATCCCTCGATCGCTTCCGCGAAGCCGTCCCGATCGGCGATCTGGCCCGACGCCATGGCGGCGAGCAGCAGGCTGTAAAGGAGCGACGCGACCGCCGGGCGGCGGGTCACGCCTTCTTGGCCGCCCGGAGACCTTCCTCGAACCCGGACAGAGTCGTCGCCCCGACGATCCTCGCCACGACCCGGTGCTGGGCGTCGAGGAAGACCGTGGTGGGAAGACCCTGCAGGCCCAGCTCGTTCGCGATCTCGCCGTTCGGGTCGAAGATGCTCGGGTGGCTCCAGCTCCAACGGTCGTAGAAGGCCGCGGCGCCGCTCTCGGTGTCTTGGTAGTCGATCCCGATCACCTGCGCTTCCGGATGCTTCTTCGCGAACTCGCGCAGGTCGACCGCCTCCTCGTTGCAGCCCGGGCACCAGGAGGCCCAGACGTTCAGGACGATCGGCTTGCCGGCATAGGCGTCGAGGCTGACCTCCTTGCCGGTGACCGGGTCATTGCCGCTCAGCTCGGTCGCCGGTCCGGACTCGCTCGGGCTGGCGCTCGCGCTCGGGCCGGCGGCGTCACCGCTCCCCGCGCGGAGAACGCCCACGGCGACCACTGCGGCGACGGCAACAGCGGCGACGGAGATCCAGAGCCACCTGGGGGTCGTGGACCCGCGTTTGCCGGGTGGTCCCGGCCCGGTGCCACCCGCTGGCCGACGCGCCTGCTTGACCCTAGGCTGGCTCACCGAACGCACTCCTGCCGTCGAGCGGTGAGTATCGACTCATCTCGGGCCATTCGATGCAGATCGCTCTCGAACGATTTCACGTTGGACTCGAGTCGCCCTCGGCCCTGATCCGCTCGATGACCGCGTCGACGAGCTTCGGCTTCGGCTCGGGCTCGCGGCGGCCGAGTGCGGCGAGCGAGCTGAGCGTGGCGAGGAAGGCGCGAAACGCCGCCTGGCACATCTCGCAGCGGGCGAGATGGCGCGCCACCCGGAAGCGTCGGTAGCCGCGAAGATCGCCCTCGGCGTAGTCCGACATCGAGCGGGCGGTTTCCTCGTGGGAGCCGTTCAGAGGATGGGTGAGGAGGCGCACGGTCGTATGATGCAGCCTGCGCCTGCGTCGATGCGCGGGGCCTTTCCGGAAAGGGCTTGTTCGGAGCGTCGAGGGGCGAGGCGATGCTAGCGTCGTCCCGTGGACGACGACGAGGCCCGGCTCCTCACACGAGCACGAGACGGCGAAGTCGAGGCGTTCGCCGAGTTCGTCCGCAAGTTCGAGCGCCGTGTCCGCGCCGTCCTCGGGCGGCTGCTCGACGACGAGCGCGACGTCGACGAGGCGGCGCAGGACACCTTCGTCCAAGCGTGGCGGAACCTCGACCGATTCCGAGGCGACGCGGCTCCCTTCACGTGGCTCTACCGCATCGCCGTCAATGAGGCACTTCAGCGTGTTCGGCGCAAGCGACTCGATACCCGTCCGCTTCCGGACGTCGAGGAGGCGCCGGCCTCACCCATGCCCGGCGCTCGCGGTCCGGACGACCAGGCCGAGGAGCAGGAGGAGCTCGCCTTCCTCGCCGCCCGCATCCGCGCGCTCGACTTCGACCTACGTGCGCCGCTCGTCCTCCGCGACGTCGAGGGCCTCTCGAACCAGGAGGTTGCCGACGCTCTCGGGCTCACCGTACCCGCGGCCAAGAGCCGAATCCACCGCGCCCGGATGCAGCTTCGGGAGGAGTTTCAGCAGTGGCGAGACCCGGCGGCCTGAGCCAGAGCCTCAGGAGGCGAGATCCCCTCCGGGAAGCTTGCGAAAGGCGCTCAGGTATCCCTCGCTGAAGGTCGGGAACTGCGCGACCGTGTCCTCGAGGACGCTGACGGGAATCTCCGCCCGGATCGCGAGGACGGCTTGGTGGATCCATTCGCCTGCGAGCGGGGCGACGGCCCAGGCGCCGACGAGGACGCCGCGAGCCTGGTCGACCAAGATGGCGAGTGTGCCGCGCGGATGCTCCTCGTAGGTGTACGGGCGAGCAATAGA
>JBDTRS010000110.1:0-7358 GCA_039931575.1 Gaiellaceae bacterium | reverse complement strand
TCCAACGCAAGCCATGAGCTCCGAACCCCGCTCGCGCTCCTCAAGACCGTGATCGAGCTTGCTCTCGAAGAGCCTGACTCGGCCCCTGCGCTCGCGGCTGCGCTTCGATCGGCGGGCGAGGAGACCGATCGGCTCGCCCAACTCGCCGACGACCTGCTCCTCCTCGCGCGCGCGGACGCCGGAGAGCTGCCGCTGCGACGGACACCCGTGCCGCTCGAAGAGCTGCTCAATTCCATCGCAACGCGCTTTCGCAGGCGGGCAGGCGATGCCGGCCGCACGTTGGAAGTCAGGGTCCCGTCCGGCCTGATTGCGCTCGCCGATCGGCGGCGACTCGAGCAAGCGGCCGCCAACCTCGTCGAGAACGCACTTCGCCACGGCTCCGGCACAGTGCGGCTCGAAGTGGTCGAGGCTCCGAGTTCGATCGCGCTGCACGTAACGGATGAAGGGAACGGATTTCCGCCGCAGTTCCTCGAGCACGCCTTCGAGCGGTTCAGCCGTGCCGACGGGTCCCGATCCGGCGCCGGACTCGGGCTCGCGATCGTGGCCGCAATCGCGGAGGCGCACGGCGGCGCCGTCAAGGCGGCGAATAGCCCTGGCGGCGGCGCTGACGTAGCCCTGGTCATCCCTGTTGCTCAGAAAGCTCGAGCGAACGATGCGCTGGCCGGCTAGTGGAAAGCGGTAGCAGGCGTTTACGCGGGGCGGCGCATTGGACGGCTGGACTCGACGTCACCGCGCCGGACTTCATCCCGCGGATGCTGCTCCGTGACGAGTCCGAGCGCCACGGCTGCGATGCCCGCAAGGAGAGGGGGGACCCAGACGTTTGCGGTCTCGTCCGCGAACCCAAAGATCCACCGGTTCGGCGCAAGAGAAGGGCTGGCGACTCGGGCCTTGCGCTCAGGCGATTAGCAGCGATTCGAGGCGTGCGTGTCTAGGCGACGCAGGCAGCTGCGAAGTCGGCGCTCTTGGCACAGCAACCTCTCAGCGTTGCTACGAAACGACGCTCGCTCGGGCTGAGAGGACGCCGCGCGAGGCGAGCGACGTAGAGCTTCCGCTCCATTCTTGGGCAGCCGGCGAGCCGGAAGCTTTCGAGTTCGCCGCGCTCGACTTCCTCGGCTACCGCATAGCGCGAGAGGAAGGCAACGCCAAGCCCCTCGCGAGCGGCTCGCTTGATCGCTTCGCTCGAGTCGAGCTCCCACACTCTCTCGAATCGCACACCGGCCGAGGAAAGTCCGCGTTCCGCAATCTGGCGCGTGCTCGAGTTCGCCTCTCGTACGAGTAGCGTCTGCTCGTCGAGCGCCCCGAGCTTTACCTTCCCGTTTCGAATTGCCAGGAGGCCAGGCTTGGCGATGCCGACCAGCTCGTCTGCCAGAAACGGCTCGAGCTCGACCCGGCCGTCGACGGTCGTCTCGCCGACGAGCGCAAGCTGGATTCGGCCCGCGAGCAAGCGCTCCACGATCTCGCCTGTTGCTGCGATCTCGACCTCGACAACGACATTGGGGTGATCGCGGCGGAAGCAACCCAGGGTGTCGGGGAGGAGGTAGACGCCGGGGGTGGTCGAGGCTCCGATGTGAACCGTGCCGGCATCCAGCCCGGCCAGCGCATGAAGTTCCTCCTCTCCTGCCGACAGCGTGGCAAGCGCTTGGCTTGCGCTGGCGGCGAGGACGCGGCCGGCCTCGGTTAGACGGCTACCGCGGCCGTTCCGCTCGACGAGCCGTTGGCCCGCCGCGGTCTCGAGCAGGCGCAGGTGCTCGCTCGCGCTCGACTGTCCGATGCCGACGGCTTGCGCGGCCGCCGAGACACTTCCCCTGCGCTCGACCTCCACGAGCAGACGCAGGCGTGTTGCGTCCCAGAGAAGCGAGAGCGTCTTATCGGCCACGACGATGCCTGCTATCGGGAATTTCGCCTAGCACGATAGAAGCCTACGCCCTAGCCTTGGTCTCGGCAATGATTCTGCGCCCATTCCTGCACGAGGAGACGGCCTGTGCGAGCTACCTGTTCGGGTGCCTCTCGCACTCGCAGCTCGCGGTCGTCGATCCTCATCTCGAGCTGGTCGACCGCTACCTCGAAGCCGCCGAGCGCGCGGGAGCCCCAATCGCAGCTGTCTTCGAGACGCACGTTCAAGCCGACCATGTCTCTGGACTGCCGGCGCTCGTCGAGGCGACCGGAGCCACTCCGTATCTCCCCGCGGGGGCGGGGGTCGAGTTTCCCCATACCGCGCTCGCGGAAGGCGACGTCGTCGAGCTCGGGAATACGCTCGTTCGCGCGCTTGCGACACCCGGGCATGCGCCGGCGCACCATTCCTACCTCGTCTCCGACCGCCGCCGCGGAACGGAGGAGCCCTGGCTCGTCTTCACGGGCGATTCACTCCTCGTCGGCGACGTCGGGCGACCCGACTTGCATGCCGGCGGCGATCCGGAGCCACGTGCACGCGAGCTCTTCCGCTCGATCGCCCGTCTGCTCGCGCTCCCCGACCACGTCGTCGTCTACCCGAGTCACTTCGGCGGCTCCGTCTGCGGCCGGGCGCTGTCCGCAAATCCTTTTTCCTCCATTGGCTTCGAGCGGAGGCACAACCAGGCCCTTGCCCATGCGGACGAGGAGGCCTTTGCCCGCGCGCTGCTCGTCGACGTGCCACCGCCACCCGCAGAGCAGACGGCGATCGTCGCCGCCAACCGACGCGGGCTTTCGCCAACGCAGGCATGACACAAGCGGCGGTTCGCCTCGGGCTGCGGGCGAACGCGGGTCAGTTCGCCCTCCTCGTCGCCCTGAACGCGTTCGTCGGGGCGATGGTCGGCCTCGAGCGGAGCGTTCTCCCGCTCATCGGGCGGGACGATTTCGGGCTCTCCTCGAAGAGCGCGATCCTCTCCTTCGTCGTCGCCTTCGGTATTGCCAAGGCTTTCGCGAACCTCGCCGCCGGCGGTCTGGCCGCGCGGGTGGGGCGGAAACGCCTCCTCGTCCTGGGCTGGCTCCTTGCCCTGCCCGTTCCGGCTCTGATCGCCTTCGCTCCCAGCTGGTGGGTGATCGTCGCTGCGAACATCTTCCTCGGGCTGAACCAGGGGTTGGCCTGGTCGATGACAGTCGTGATGAAGATCGACCTCGTCGGTCCGACGCGGCGGGGTCTCGCGCTCGGGCTGAACGAGTCGGCCGGCTACTTGGGCGTCGCGGTGACAGCCTTTGCAACGGGAGCGCTTGCTGCGACCTACGCGCCACGGACGCTCGTGTGGAGCGGCGCGGCCGTCATCGCCGGACTAGGAACGCTCGTGTCGCTCTTGTTCGTCCGGGATACGGGCGCCCATGTCGTCGAGGAGCAACGCCTTCGGGGTGCCACGGTCGCGTACACGCTGCGCTCGGCATTTGTCCGCGCCACCGTCAGAGATCGCGTCTTGCGCGCCTGCTCGCAGGCCGGCCTGGTCAACAACCTCAACGATGCGCTTGCCTGGGGACTGGCCCCCCTGTACTTGGCGGCGCACGGCGCGAGCGTCACCGAGGTGGGCATCGTCGCGGCCGTCTACCCGGCCACCTGGGGCCTGGGTCAGCTGGCGACAGGCGCTCTTTCCGACCACACCGGGCGCAAGCCGCTCATCGTGGCCGGGATGCTCGTCCAAGCGGTCGCGCTCGCCCTGCTCGTGGCCGGCGGGGGGGAGTTCGTACCGGCGCTTGGCGCGGCCGTCCTCCTCGGTCTTGGCACCGCGCTCGTCTATCCAACCCTGATTGCAGCGGTCTCGGACGTCGCCCAGCCGGTCGACCGCGCGCAGCTCGTCGGTGTCTATCGCTTCTGGCGCGATTTCGGGTTCGTCGTCGGTGCGCTCCTGGCGGGCTTTGTCGCCGACGCTTTTGGGGCAGGCGCAGCCATCGCAGTTGTCGCCGCCCTGACCGCCGGGAGCGGTATCTGGGTTGCGACGACCCCCTGGGGTGGGCGCCCGGCACCGCTGCGCCGAACGGCGGCCGAGCTTCTGGCTGAGGCGCAGCGCCGGATTGCGCCGCGCCTCGAACCGACAGAGGCGTCCGAGGCGGTGCAGGACGGAGCGGTGCTCGTCGACCTGCGCTCCAAAGACGAGCGCTTGTGCGAGGGGATCATTCCGGGCTCGATCCACATTCCCCGCTCGGTCCTCGAGTGGCGGCTCGACCCAGACTCGGGTTACTCGAACCCCTATATTCGTTTCGAGCAGAGAGTTATCGTCTTCTGTGCCCACGGCTTCTCCTCGAGCTTCGCTGCCGCCACGTTGCGAGATCTCGGGTGCCGGTCGTCCACAGACATCGTTGGGGGTTTCGCCGCGTGGAAGGCCGCCGGGTTGCCCGTCCTCGACGGTGGCCGGGACGACGAACTGGACGAGGGCCGACTGCCCGGGATGGGTCCGCCGGCTCCGGTTCATAACGACAAGGAGGTGCGATGGCTGTCGACGTAGACATAGATGTCGAGGTCCTCAAGTCAGAGATCAAGAAGACATACGCGAGGGTTTCTCAGCAACCAGATGAGGACTTCGTCTTCCCGACGGGAAGGGCCTGGGCGGCTGACCTCGCCTACCCACCCGAATTGCTCCAGCGAGTCCCGGACACGGCCGTCGAGTCGTTCGCCGGCGTCGCGAATCCCTTCGCGCTCGGGCCGCTGGCGCCGGGCGAGCTCGTGCTCGATATCGGCTCAGGCGCGGGGACCGACTCGCTGGTCGCCGCGCAGATGGTCGGATCTGAGGGGCGGGTGACGGGGGTGGACATGACCCCGGAGATGCTGGCGAAAGCGAAAGCTGCCGCGGTCGAAATGGAGGCGGCGAACGTGGAGTTCGTGGCGGGGGAGGCGGAAGGACTGCCGTTCGGCGACGAGAGCTTCGATGTCGTCATCTCGAACGGCGTCATCGATCTCGTTCCCGACAAGGACGCCGTCTTTTCCGAGATCCACCGCGTTCTCCGCCCCGGTGGGCGTGTGCAGATCGCTGACGTGACGATCCAGAACCCGGTCTCAGAGGAAGGGCGACGAAAGATCGACCTCTGGACTGGCTGAATTGCCGGCGCTCTGCTGGAAGCAGAGTACGCACAGCTTCTCGCGCGACATGGATTTGAGCGGATCGAGACCGGTGATCTCGTGGAGACCTACGCTCGCTCAGCCTTCGAAGACACGCGCCGCAAGGCTGAGCAGTACGGAGCGCGCGGCACCACTGTGAAAGCGTTCAAGAAAGCGAGGTAGAGGTGGCAAGCAAGGTCGTGATCAACCTGGCAACCGGACTGGAAGACGCCGAACGCGTCACCGTCGCTTTCCTTGTCGGCGGAGCGGCCGTCGAGCAAGGAAAGACGGTGACGATGTTCTTGACCAAGGAAGCGGTTCGACTTGCACTGCCCGGCTATGGCAACGCCATTGCCTGCGACGGGTGTCCGCCGGTCGCGCGACTCGTCCAGCAGTACGCGGACGGCGGAGGCGAGCTGCTGGTCTGCCCGATCTGCTTCAGCGCTCGGCAGCTCGACGACTCTCAGCTCAGCCCAAACGCCAAGCTCGGGGGCGCCACCCCGCTCTGGGAGTGGATCGGCGACGAAGCAGCCACCGTCTTCAGCTACTGAGGGTGGAACGGCGTGAGCCCGAGTTCGACCGCCTGAGGATCGCGGTGGGCTAGGCTGAACGGCGTGTTCAAGACCGCGGGCCTTCGTCTCGGAGGCATGCTCCTGAGTACCGTGTTTCTGGCGGGGTGCAGCCTCGGAGGCGGGAATGCCGAGAGTACGTTCACCGGCATCGCGCCAGTGGATCCTGGGCCGATCCACGTTCACGGCCTCGGAGTGAACCCCTCGGACGGAGCGCTCTTCATTGCGACCCACACGGGCCTCTACCGTGTCGGCGAGGGAAAGAGCAAGGCCACGCGGGTAAGCGATCGCTACCAGGACACGATGGGCTTCGCAGTCGCCGGCAGCGACGAATTCCTCGGCTCCGGCCGTCCTGACGCTCGCGACCTCCAGGCGGGGACGCCTCCGCTCCTCGGCTTCATTCGCTCGACCGATGCGGGCAAGACGTGGGAGCCCGTTTCTCTTCTGGGCAAGGCTGACTTCCATGTGCTTCGGTTCGCCGGCGAGCGCGTGTATGGCTACGACGCGAGCGGCGAGCGCTTGCTCGCCAGCCAAAACGGTGGCCGGACTTGGGCCGAGCGTGAGGCACCTGGTGCACTGATCGATCTCGCGGCGAACCCGAGCCGGCCCGGGCGTCTGCTCGCGTCTGGAACCGACCGGCTGTACGTGTCGATGGACGACGGGCGTAGCTGGCAGCCGCTGAACGTCGCCCCGGGTCTACTGGCCTGGCCCGTGGGCCACGCGATCTACCGAGTCGAGGGGGACGGGTCGGTCTCCAAGAGCGGGGACGGCGGGAAGAGCTGGCTGCGGGTCGGCGACCTGGGTGGCGAACCAGCGGCCCTGCTCGCGACCAGTGAGACCGAGGTCTATGCAGCTCTCCACGACGGCACGATCAAGAAGTCCATCGATGATGGCGTCACCTGGACAGTGCGCTCCTCGCCGTAGGCGCTGGTACGGGCTTGGCTCAACGTGCCTTTTTCTTTGGGAGCAAGGCGGTGAAGCAGCCCGGTCAACCCCGAAAGGGGGAGGCAGTCAACTCCCTCGGAGTGGGGACGGGGCACCGACGTTCCTACAAGCTGACGTAGGCGAACGAAATACCGGGTGGGGCCCCGATGCGGCGGGGGCAGCCCGGGAAAGTTTCACACCGAGACGGGGCTGGCGGCAGCCCCGTTTTCTTTGCTCCCGTTGTCTAGTCGCCGACGACCTGAACGATCCAGCGGCGTTCGCGCGAGCGGTCGAGCTCCATGAACAGCACGCGTTGCCAGGTCCCGAGGCAAAGCTCGCCGTCACGAACCGGGATCGACTCGCCCGCGGGGCCCAGGAGCATCGCCATGCAGTGAGAGTGACCGTTCGCGAACTCCACATCTTCGGGGCACACGTTCTCCGTGCGGCGGTCCCAGTCGTCGTGCGCGTAGTACTTCTCCGACGGGACGATGCGCCGCAGCATGCGGACGAAGTCCTCGAGGAAGCCGGTCTCGAATTCGTTCACCCGCACACAGCAGGTCGTGTGCGGCGAGTACACACAGGCGATGCCGTCGCGGACGCCGCTCTCGCCGACGCACTCCTTCACGTCGTCGGTGATGTCGCGGATCTCGAGCCCACCCTTCGTCCTCAGGCTGTGTTCTCGCTGGAAGACCTTCACCTCGAGCTCTCACCTCCGCCGGCTGGGGACAGGTGCGCGCATCCTAACGCCCGCCACGAGTTTGCCGAAACGGGTCGGCGCGCGTCGCAGGTACCCGCTCCGCGCTAGGCTCCGCGCCGCGGGCCCGTAGCTCAGCGGTCAGAGCAGCGGACTCATAATCCGTTGGTCCCAGGTT
>JBDTRS010000109.1:0-7519 GCA_039931575.1 Gaiellaceae bacterium | reverse complement strand
TGCCGCGCGCCTATTCGCTACCACGCGGACGGGTCGATCACCCCGCGCGCGCAGAGGTTCCTCCCAGAGCGCGCGCAGTCCCTCGCACGCGCGGTCGAAGAGAAGGTCGCGAGGGTGCGAGCAAACCTGCCCTCGGGGCGCGTCGCACCGTACGCGCGGCGCATGTATTTCGAGCGGACGCTCGCCTTCATGAACGCGCATGGCGCCCGACCCGTCATCGTCATCAACCCGATTCACCCAGCCGTGCTGGCCGTCCTGAAGAAGGACGGATTCGCGGCTCGACGAGCCGCCGCTCTCGAATACCTCAACCGCCTGCAGCGCCGGCTGGACTTCGTGGTCGTCGAGTGCGAGGACATCGGCACGTGGGGCGGGTCCACCGACGACTTCCTCAACGCAACGCACATCAACAGCCGCAACATGAAGCGGATGCTCGAGTACGTCGTCGCCCACTCCGACGGCGCACTCGCCTAGCCGGTGCTCTTCAACAGCTACGTCTTTCTTTTCGGCTTCCTCCCACCGGTGCTCCTCATCTGGTGGGGCCTGCGAGGGAAGAACCAGCGGCTCGCCTTTCTGACCGTGGCTTCGTGGGTGTTCTACGCGTGGTGGGACTGGCGCTTCCTGCCGATCCTCCTGGCCTCGACGACCGTCGACTATGTCGCCGCCCTCGCGATCGCGCGCACGGATTCCGAGGTCCGGCGGCGACTCCTCCTCGTCGCGTCTCTCACCGTCAACCTCGGGATCCTCGCCTATTTCAAGTACGCCGGGTTCTTCCTCGACTCCCTCGACGGGATCGGGTCTGCGCTCGGCTTGCCGGTCGGGATCCCGAGCCTCGAGGTGGTGCTGCCAATCGGGATCTCCTTCTACACGTTCAACTCGATGTCGTACACAATCGACGTCTTCCGTCGGAAGCTCGAGCCGACCACGAGCCTGTTCGAGTACTCGACGTTCGTTGCGCTCTTTCCGCATCTCATCGCAGGGCCCATCGTCCGCTTCACCGACATCGAGCGGCAGCTGCGAACGCCGACTCGAGTCCTGACTTCACGTGCCGCCTCGCTCGGGATCTTCTTCCTCGCCTGCGGCCTTGTGAAGAAGCTCATCCTCGCGGATCAGCTCAGCCCGCACGTCGATCGCCTCTTCGAGCACGCCGGCGACCTCGGTCTGCTCACGTCCTGGGCCGCTGCTGTGGGCTATTCGCTCCAGCTCTACTTCGACTTCTCCGGCTACTCGGACATGGCCATCGGGCTGGCGTGGCTGCTCGGCTTTACGTTCCCGCAGAACTTCAACTCTCCGTTCAAGGCCCAAAACATCTCCGACTTCTGGCGCCGGTGGCACATGAGCCTCTCGCGATGGATTCGGGACTACCTCTTCATCTCGCTGGGCGGCTCTCGCCTTGGGATCAGGCGCACAACCTTCAACCTCGTGCTGACCATGTTCCTCGCGGGGCTCTGGCACGGTGCGGCGTGGACGTTCGTCGTCTGGGGATTCGTTCACGGCGCCTTCCTCGGCGGACACGCGCTCTTGCGCGCCGCCGGCCTGACTCCTCGCAGCGTCGCCCTCAACCGTGCGATCACGTTCATCCTCGTCGCGGCCGCCTTCGTGATCTTCCGCTCGCCCGACCTCGGGACCGCCGGCAGCATCCTGTCTTCGATGATCGGCCTGGGCGGACTCGACTCCGTCGCCGCGCTACGGGAGCTTCTTCCTCTCGGGTTCGCACTGGGTCTCGTCGCCCTGCTCGTGTTCGTCAACGTTGCGCCGAACACCTGGGAGGTCCGGGTCGTCCCCCGGATCCGCTACGGGCTCGCTGTCGGAATCGCCGCCGCCATCGCCGTCATGACCATCGCGAGCCCGCATCCCTTCATCTACTTCCAGTTCTGAGCTGCACGTCCGTCGCTAAGGTGTGGGCGTGTTACGCGCGACCCTTCACACCAACCGCGGGGCCATCGAAGTCGAGCTTCTCGACGGCGACGCTCCGAAGACCGTCGAGAACTTCACGAAGCTTTCCAGGGACGGTTTCTACGACGGCATCACGTTCCACCGAGTCATCCCCGACTTCATGATCCAGGGCGGCTGCCCCCGCGGCGACGGGACCGGCGGGCCCGGCTACGAGTTCGAAGACGAGCAGAACGAGCACCGGATCGAGCGCGGAGCCCTGGCGATGGCGAACCGGGGTCCCGACACGAATGGCAGCCAGTTCTTCATCGTCACGACTGAAGCGGCGCCGTGGCTCGACGGCAAGCACACCGTTTTCGGTCGCGTCACCTCGGGCATGGACGTCGTCGACACGATCTCGGGGGTCAACTGCGATTCCAGCGACCGCCCCCGGGAGCCCGTCACGATCGAGCGCGTCGAGCTCTCCGACGCGGCCGAGCTAGGGCCAGACGTCCGAGCCTGAGTCGAGGTCGAGCTCGCCGCCGTTTCGACACTCCGACGAGCGGTAGTCCGCGGGCGCGGTGACCTGCCGCTCCTCGAGGGCGAACACCGCGAGTCGCCGGGCGTCGGGCGCGTTTGCCCCCAGGCTCTCCGCGGCGAACTCGGTCCGCTGGAGGCCGTAGCAGTCAGCCGCGGCCTCGTCCCGGATTCCGGCGAGATGAGAAGACTCGTGCGCGAGGACGTGGAGCGCCCGGGCGACCTTGAGCTGGTCGCTCGCGCCCGTGTCGCCCTCGGCGAAGTCGTCGAGCGTCGAGCAGGTGTCTTCGTCGAGCTCCGTGAAGTCGGCCGGCTCTCCGTTGCCGTCGAAGTAGACCGTCCCCGCGTTCGGCGAGATGTCGACGAGCCTCTTAAGCATCCCCGGGCAGTGGACCGAGACATTGCGCCCGGCGATCTCGCCCGCGACCTCGCTGAGCCGGTGCTCGTTGTGCCGTTGATCCTGCTGCAGCGCCAAGACCACGAGCAGGGGCGCGATGAGGGCGGCCAGGATTGGGGCGAGCGGTCGCACCGAGCCTGTATCGGCCGGCTCCGGCTAGGAGGCGACCCTCAGTCGAGCTCGCTGGCGGCGTCGCCCCGCACCGCGGACTCCGGCTAGGCGGCGGCCTTCTTCGCGCTCGTGGAGGTGCTCGGCGTCGCCGGGACGGTGCCGAGCGGCGGGTAGATCGGGCCCGATCGCCGGGCGCCGTCTGCAAGCGTCTCCGGGAAACCCGCCGCGATCGCCTCCCCGGCCTGCCGCCAGAGGTGGCGGATCTCGTCGCCGACGAGCTCGGCCGCGCGGCGGTAGCCACGCGCTGACGCGGGCATGCTGCTCAGGTCCATCGGCTCGCCCCAGACGACCGCGCAGGGCATGCGCTTCCGGCGCGACCAGCCGAAGGAGTACACGCCGCAGGGAACCACCGGCACGCGTTCCTGGAGCGCGATCATCATCGCCCCGGGGAGCACATCTCCCGGGTAGCCGAACTTCTGCCGGGTCCCTTCGACGAAGACTCCGACCATGTGGCCCGCCCCCGCGATCTCGCGCGCGAGCCGGAGGGAGTCTCGATCCCCCGTCCCGCGGCGAACGGGAAGGGCTCCCGTCCACGTGAGGGCGTCGCCGACGACCGGCATGGCGAAAAGCTCGGCCTTCGCCATGTAGTAGAGCGTCCGGGGGCCGAGCGAGCCGACGAGCGGCGGGTCGATGGCCGACAGGTGGTTGGCCGCGACGACCCCGCCTCCCGTCGCCGGGACGCGGTCGGCGCCGTACCCGTGCGAGGGCGCGAGCCACAGCGTCACCGGGGTGACGAGGCGGCGAGCGTAGGGCCAGAACCTCTCCGGGTCGTCGTCCCAGAGCTTCGAGATCACGCCGCCGGCGAGGGACACGGGCGCGAGTCTAGCGTTACTCTCGTAGGACTCCGATGGAACGGTACGAGCCCAAGACGATCGAAGCCAAGTGGCAGCGCGAATGGGAGCGCGAGCAGGCGTTCGTCGTTCCGAACCCCGAGCCCGGCGACGCCCCGCGCGAGCACACGTACGTCCTCGAGATGCTGCCCTACCCCTCGGGCGAGCTGCACATGGGGCACGTCCTCAACTACACGCTCGGGGACGTTGTCGCGCACCTGCGCCGCCGGCGCGGCTTCACCGTGCTGCGCCCGATCGGGTACGACGCGTTCGGCCTTCCGGCCGAGAACGCCGCCATCAAGGAAGGCGCTCATCCGCGCGACGTCACGAACCGGAACATCGCGGCGATCCGCGAGCAAATGAAGCGGATGGGGTGGTCGATCGACTGGAGCCGGGAGCTCTCGACCGCCGAGCCCGACTACTACCACTGGACGCAGTGGCTCTTCCTCAAGTTCTTCGCGGAGAACCTCGCCTACAGGAAGGAGGCACCGGTCAACTGGTGCCCGAACGACCAGACCGTGCTCGCGAACGAGCAGGTCATCGACGGCCACTGCGAGCGCTGCGGCGCGGAGGTGGAGGTGCGGAACCTCGAGCAGTGGTTCTTCCGTATCACCGCCTACGCCGACCGCCTCCTCGACGACATGGAGCTACTCGAGTCCTGGCCCGAGCGCGTGCTCACCATGCAGCGCAACTGGATCGGCCGCTCCGAAGGAGCAGAGGTCGTCTTCAGGATCGAGGAGCTGGACGTGGACATTCCCGTCTTTACCACCCGTCCGGACACCCTCTTCGGTGCCACCTTCTTCGTGCTCGCGCCCGAGCATCCGCTCGTCCCCCGCCTAGCCGAGGGAACGCCGCACGAGCGTGAGGTGCTCGAGTACGTGCGCCACGCGGCTGTTCGCTCGAGCGCGCAGCGAGTGGATCCCGACGAGGAGAAGACGGGCGTCTGCACCGGTCGCTTCGTCACGAACCCCGTCAACGACCACCGCCTGCCCGTCTGGGTGTCCGACTACGTCCTGATGGAGTACGGCACCGGGGCGATCATGGCCGTTCCAGCCCACGACGAGCGCGACTACGCCTTCGCGAAGCGCTTCGAGCTCCCCATCAAGACGGTCGTCGTCCCCGCCGAGGGGGAGATCGAGCCGGACACCGTCTTCGTCCCGCACTCGGAGAACGAGAAGCTCGTCGACTCGGCCCAGTTCTCGGGCCTGCCGAGCCCCGAGGGTAAGAAGGCGATCGTCGAGTGGCTCGAGTCGCGCGCGAAGGGCCGCCCTGCGGTCAGCTACCGGCTCCGCGACTGGCTCCTCTCGCGCCAGCGTTACTGGGGCTGCCCGATTCCCATCCTCTACTGCGACGGGTGCGGGCTCGTCCCGGTGCCGGAGGAAGACCTTCCCGTCGTCCTCCCCGAGGTCGACGAGTACCTGCCGAAGGGTCGCTCGCCGCTCGCGGCGGCCGAGGACTGGGTGAAGACGACGTGTCCGAAGTGCGGCGGGGAGGCCCGGCGCGAGACGGACACCATGGACACGTTCGTCGACTCATCCTGGTACTACCTCCGCTACTGCGATCCGCAAAACGACCACGCGCCGTTCGACCGCCCCATGGTCGACTACTGGCTCCCGGTCAACCAGTACATCGGCGGGATCGAGCACGCGATCCTGCATCTTCTCTACGCACGCTTCTTCACGAAGGTGATGTACGACCTCGGGATCGTCGGCTTCCGCGAGCCGTTCGCGCGGCTCTTCAACCAGGGGATGCTCTATTACCGCGGCGCGAAGATGTCCAAGTCGAAGGGGAACGTGGTTTCCCCCGACGAGATGATCGAGCGCTACGGCGCGGAGGCCGTGCGGCTCTACGTGCTCTTCCTGGGCCCGGCTGAGCAGGACAAGGAGTGGCAGGACGCCGGCATCGAGGGAATGTTCCGCTTTCTCGGGCGGCTGTGGCGCCTCGGGCTCGAGGTCGCCGAGCGTGTCGACGTGAGCGAGGAGCCCGGCGGGGAGCTCGCGCGCAAGGCCCACCAGACGATCGCGAAGGTCACCGACGACATCGAGCGCCGCTTCCAGTTCAATACGCCGATCGCGGCCGTGATGGAGCTCGTGAACGAGATCTACGGCGCGAAGGACGACCCGGAGCAGGCTGCAGACGTTCGTTTCGCGACCGAGACGGCGGTCAGCCTGATCCATCCCTACGTTCCGCACATCGGGGAGGAGCTTTGGCAGCGCCTCGGGCACGAGCATCTCTCCGCCGCTCCCTGGCCCGAGGCTGACCCGGCGTTCCTCGACCGAGAGACGTTCGTACTCGTCGTCCAGGTGAACGGGCGTGTACGCGGACGCGTCGAGGTTCCCGCCGGGCTCGGGGAGGAGGAGCTCATCGCGCGGGCGAAGGAGCTTCCACGGGTCGCCGACCATCTCGACGGCAAGGAAGTGCGAAAGGCCATCGTCGTGCCCGGCCGTCTCGTGAACCTCGTCGTCTAGTGCTCCTCCTATCGTGAGGGGTACGTGAGTCTCACGGACATCCTCGTCGTGCTCTGGGTTGGCCTCTTTGCGCTGCAGGGCGCCTACCGCGGCCTGATCGCGCAGGCGCTCTCGCTCGTCGGCCTGGGAATCGGAGCGCTCGCCGGTTCGTGGATCGCGCCGAAGCTCCTCGCAGAGGGTTCGCCGTGGGTCTCGATCGCGAGCCTCGTCGGCGCGATCGTCGGCGCCGCCTTGCTGGGAGCCGCGAGCGCGACGCTGGCGGAGACTCCGCGCCGGTTTCTCGCCTTCGGGCCTGGCCTGCGCGCGGCCGACTCCCTCGGCGGCGTGATCCTGGGCGGTGCTCTCGGCCTCGCGCTGGCCTGGCTTATCGGCATCGTGGCGTTGCAGCAGCCGAGCCTCGGCTTTCGCCAGGATGTTCGCGCCTCGACCATCCTCCCGCGGCTGATGCGCGCGATCCCTCCGGACCGTGTTCTCCAGGCTCTCGCGCGCTTCGACCCCTTACCCGAGCTAGCGCTCTCCGGCGAACGGCTTCCGCCGCCCGACCCGAGCGTCCTGCGGAGCCCGGGCGCCCAGGCGGCAGCGGCGAGCGTCGTGAAGATCCACGGGACGGCGTGTGGCCTGGGCATCCAAGGGTCCGGCTGGATCGTGCGCCGCGATCTCGTTGCGACGAACGCGCACGTCGTCGCCGGCGAGCACGACACGATTGTGATGGCGCCGAACGGCCAGACGGTTTCCGCCCGGGTCGTCTATCTCGACTCGGCGAACGACATTGCGCTCCTGCGCGTCCGTTCGCTGCGCACAGCGCCCCTGGCCGCCGACCAGACGGGCGACTTCCCGCGGCATGTCGTGCTCATGGGGTACCCGCGCGACGGGCCGCTCGTCGGAGTGGCCGGAACGGCCGGCGCTCCCCGCACGGTGCTCGCGCCCAACGCGTACGGGCGGCAGATTCGCCCGCGCCAGGTCGTCCCGCTCAGGGGGCGGGTTCGGCCCGGGGAGAGTGGCGGGCCCGTCATCGACTCGCGCGGGAGCGTCGTGGCGATGATCTTCGGCGGGACCAAGGGCGGCCGGAACGGCTTTGGGGTGCCGGTCTCGCTCGTCCTCAAGGGCGTTCCGAAAGCTTCGCGGCCGGTCTCCTCCGGCCCCTGCATCGACTGATTTTAAGGAGGGCTTGTCGAAACGCACGCTGTGCCGCCAGGCCGCGCTTCTCGTTCCGATCCTGCGTCCTCGCTCGCCCGCGTATTACCAAT
>JBDTRS010000108.1:0-7580 GCA_039931575.1 Gaiellaceae bacterium | reverse complement strand
CTCCCGCTCGGCGAGGAGATGGAACGCGGCGAGCGCTTCCTCGTCCGACGCGGCCCGGTACTCCGCTCTCCCGGAGTCCCGCAGGAACGCGTGCTCCGGCCCCACCCCGGGGTAGTCGAGGCCGGCCGAGATCGAGTGCGCGTCGGCGATCTGCCCGTCCTCGTCGGCGAGGAGCGAGGAGCGGGCGCCGTGGAGGACCCCTGCGCGCCCCGTCCCGAGGCTGGCGGCTCCTGCCGCCTCGACGCCGACAAGTCGGACCCCCGCGTCGTCCAAGAAGCCGGCGAAAAGGCCGATCGCGTTCGAGCCGCCCCCGACGCAGGCGACGACAGCCTCGGGCAGGCGCCCCTCGACGTCCAGGATCTGCGCTCGAGCCTCGCGCCCGATCACCGCCTGAAGCTCGCGCACGAGCTCCGGGTACGGATGGGGTCCGACGCACGAGCCGATCATGTAGTGGGTCGTCTCGACGTTCGTGATCCAGTCGCGGATCGCCTCGCTCGTCGCCTCCTTGAGGGTGCGGGTGCCGAACTCGACGGGGCGAATCTCGGCGCCGAGGAGGCCCATTCGTTCCACGTTGGGAGCCTGGCGGGCCATGTCCTCGGAGCCCATGTAGACGACGCACTCGAGGCCGAAGCGGGCACAGACCGTCGCGGCGGCGACGCCGTGCTGGCCGGCTCCCGTCTCCGCCACGATCCGCTGCTTGCCGAGCTGCCCCGCGATGAGCGCCTGTCCGAGGGCGTTGTTGATCTTGTGCGCGCCGGTGTGGCAGAGGTCCTCGCGCTTCAGGTAGATCCGTTTCGATTCGGAGAGGCGCTCCGTGAGGTAGAGCGGGGTGGGGCGGCCGACGTAGTCCCGCTGGAGCCGTTCGAGCTCTTCGAGGAAGCCCGGGTCGTCCTTGATCTCGTTCCAGCCCCGCTCGAGCTCGTCGAGCGCGGGAACGAGCGTTTCGGGCACGTAGCGGCCGCCGTAGGGGCCGAAGTAGCCGGCGCCGACGGAGGTCACCGGGCCGCCTCGACGAAGGCGCGGACGCGGCCATGGTCCTTGATGCCCGGAGCAGCCTCTAGGCTCCGGCTCGCGTCGACACACCAGGGGGCCACGGCGGCGATCGCGGCCTTCACATTCTCCGGGCCGAGGCCGCCCGCCAGGAGGACTCGTCCTTCCACCGTGGCCGCGCGCTCCCAGTGGGCCTCGTCGTCTTCGAGCCAGGGCAGGTCTTTCACCGCGGCCACCACCTCCTCGCCGCGGAGGAGGAAGCCGTCCCTGGCCCGGTGGCCATTCTCGCGGGGATAGAGCTGCGCAAGGTCGGTGCCTGCGTCCTCGGTCTCGCCCACGAACACGCCCACCGAGAGCATCGTGTCGGGAACAGGCAGCGGAGCCTGGGCTCGCCTAGGGCTCTCCGCGAGCACGAAGCCGGCGAGGTCCGCTCCCGCGTCGGCCGCCACTGCGACGTCCTCTTCCCGGGTGAGGCCACAGACCTTGACGAGCGGCCGGCGCAACAGGTCGGCGAGCTTGGCGGCAGGATCGGATGCGCGCATGAGCGCCGAGCCAACGAGCACCGCGTCCGCGCCGGCGAGCTCGGCGGCGGCACCGTGCGCGCGGTTCAGGACTCCACTCTCGGCGACGATCACGCGGTCGCGGGGGGAGTCCGAGACCAAGGCCAGCTGCGTCCTGCGGTCGATCTCGAAGGTCCCGAGATCGCGCGCGTTCAGGCCGATCACGGCCGCGTCGAGCGCGACGGCTCGCTCGAGCTCGATTGCGTCGTGCGCCTCGACGAGAGTGTCGAGACCGAGCTCCGCGGCGACCATGAGCAGCTCGCGGGCCTGCGCGTCGTCGAGGTCGCGGAGAAGGAGAAGGGCCGCGTCCGCGCCGGCCGACTTCGCGGTCTCGAGGTGCTCGCGCGTCGAGAAGAAGCCCTTGGCGAGCAGCGGTAGCGAGGCAGCTTCTCGCGCCGCGGCCAGGTCGCCCCAGGAACCGGCGAACCGGTCGTCGACGAGGATGGAGACGGCGGCCGCGCCGGCACGCTCGAAGGCGGCGGCGAGAACCGGAGGGTCGGCGTCCGGACGGAGGTCGCCGGCCGAGGGCGAGCGGCGCTTGACCTCGGCGATCGCTCCGAGGCCCGGAGCGGTAAGGGCGTCGCGAAAGCGGCCCATTAGGCCGGCACCTCTTCGTGCGAGAAGGCGATGAGAGCTTCGAGTCGAACGCCTGCCGCCCCGGAGTCGAGCGCCTCGCGCGCTACGGCGTAGCCCTCCGCGAGGTCGTCCGCGTGGCCGCCCGCGGCGATGGCTCCCCCCGCGTTGAGGAGGACGGCGTCGCGCTTCGCCCCCTTGGCGCCCGCGAAGATCTCGCGAATCGTGGCGGCGTTCTCCGCCGGCGAGCCGCCGGCCAGCTCGCCCGGCTTGCAGCGTGGCACGCCGAAGTCGAGCGGATCGATCTCGCGCCGGCGCACCTTGCCGCCGAAGACCTCGCAGACGAGGTTCGGGCCGGTGGGCGAGAGCTCGTCGATCCCCCCCGCGCCGTGGACGACGAACGCCCGGTGGGAGCCGAGCTGGGCGAGGACGTCGGCGATGGTCGGGACGAGCTCGGGGGCGTATACCCCGACCACCTGAGCGCGCGCGCCGGCCGGGTTCGTGAGCGGCCCGAGCACGTTGAAGACCGTTCGCGTCGCGAGCTCACGCCGCACAGGGGCTGCGTGGCGCATGGCGGGGTGGTGCGAAGGCGCGAAGAGGAACCCGAACCCGAGCTCGTCGATCGAGCGCTCGATCCGCTCAGCGGGCTGCTCGAGGTCGAACCCCAGCGCCTCGAGGACGTCCGCGGAGCCCGAAGAGGACGAGACGGCGCGGTTGCCGTGCTTGGCGACTCCGGCTCCCGCCGCCGCGGCGACGAGCGCGGCAGCGGTGGAGATGTTGAACGTGCCGGCGCCGTCCCCGCCCGTCCCGGCCGTGTCGACGAGGTCGTCGCGCTTCGGCCGCACGGGGAGCACGTGCTCGCGCATCGCCTCGGCGCACCCGGCGATCTCGTCGGCGGTCTCGCCCTTGAGGCGAAGCGCGATGAGAAATCCGCCGATCTGCGCGGGTGTTGCCTCGCCGCTCATGATCTCGCCCATGACGGCCCGCGCGTCCTCGCGAGAGAGGTCGCTGCCGTCGAGGAGCCGCGCGAGGGCCTGCTGGATCGTCATCGGCGTCCCTCCAGGAAGTTCCTCGCGAGAGCGGGGCCGTCCGGCGTCAGCACGGACTCCGGGTGAAACTGGATCCCGTCGACCGGCAGCTCGCGATGGCGGACCGCCATCACTTCGCCGTCTTCCGTCGTCGCGCAGACCTCGAGTACATCCGGGACGCGCGTTGCCGCCAGGGAGTGGTAGCGCCCGCCCTGCAGGGGGTCGGGCAGTCCGGAGAAGAGGCCCGCGCCGTCATGGGCGATCGGGCTCGCCTTCCCGTGCACGAGCCGCCTCGCCTGCCCTACCTCGCCGCCGAAGGCCTCGATGATCGCCTGGTGACCCAGGCAGACGCCAAGTGTGGGCGTCGTCGGGCCAAGGCGCCGGACGACCTCGACCGTGACGCCGGCGTCGGCCGGGCGACCGGGGCCGGGGGAGATGACGAGATGGCTGGGAGCCAGCTTTTCGGCGGCATCCGCGTCGATCTTGTCGTTTCGGAGGACGGTCACCTCGGCGCCGAGCTCCTGGAAGAGGTGGGCCAGGTTGTAGGTGAACGAGTCGTAGTTGTCGATGAGCAAGATCACGCTTCCGCCTCTTCGAGGGCCGCCTCGAGTGCGGCGAGCTTGCGAAGGCACTCCTCGTGCTCGGCGGCCGGATCCGAGTCGGCGACGATCCCCGCGCCTGCTTGCAGGCGCGCCAGGCCGCCTTCGAGGACGACTGTGCGGATCGCGATGCACGTGTCGAAGGATCCTCCCGGGAGGGCGTAGCCGACCGCGCCCGCGTAGGGGCCGCGGCGGTAGCCCTCGAGCTCCGAGACGATCTGCATCGCCCGGATCTTCGGCGCGCCGGAGACGGTGCCTGCGGGGAAGCACGCCCGCAGGAGATCGAACGCCGAATACTCCGGGAGCAGCTCGCCCGCGACCTCGGAGACGAGGTGGGTGACGTGCGAGTAGCGCTCGGGCTCGAGGAACTTGCCCACGCGCACGGTTCCTGCCCTGCAAACGCGGGAGAGGTCGTTTCGCCCCAGGTCGACGAGCATCACGTGCTCCGCCTTGTCCTTCTCGGAGGCGAGCAGCTCCTCGGCGTCGCCCTCGCCCGGCTCGGTCGTCCCGGCGATCGGATTGAGGCTCGCGCGCGTGCCCTCGAGCTTCACGAGCGTCTCGGGAGACGAGCCCACCAGCGCCAGGCCGTCGAGCTCGAGCAGGAAGTGGTAAGGGGACGGGTTGATACGGCGGAGCGACCGGTAGAGCGCGAGGGCAGCGACGTCCGTTGGCCGCTCGGCCCTCTGTGAGACCACGATCTGGTACGCGTCGCCGGCCCGGATGTATTCCTGCGCCCGGCGAACGCTCGTCTCGTACGCGGCCCGAGAGGGGAGGCGCTTCGTCTTGCCATGGCGCACCGCGCCCTTCCGAGGCTCGCTCTGCTCCCTGGCGAGGAGCGCGGCGACGCTCGCCCGCTCGCCCGCGAGCACCTCGGCCACGCTCGCGGCGTGGTCGAAGCGGACGAGCGTCTCGGCGACGACGAAGCGGCTCTCGGGGAGGCCTGCGCCGTCGTCCGGGAGGGGCACCGTCGGCTCGAGCTTCGCGACGTGGTCATAGGCGAGATAGCCCACCACCGGGCGCCCGGCCGCGACCTCGCTCTCCGCCTCGTCGAAGTCGACCACCCGGCTGCCCCGGCCGACCAGGCTGTAGCGGCCGAGGCGTCCCTTCTCGACGGACTCGAGGAGGAAGGTGGCGCCCCCTTCGGAGGCGAGCCGGAGGTAGGCCCCGAGCGGGGTGATGAGGTCCGAATGGATGTCGGTTGCGATCGTCATTGCAAACGAAAAGACCCTCCGAGAGGAAGGTCTTCGAGCGGAACGGAGATTTCGACCCTTTCTAGCAGGCGTCGCTCCCGCTCCGCTCGCGGCGCCAGGTCCACCAGGTGCGGATCGCGGGAGTCACAGCCCTGAGCGTACGGGGACCGGCAGCGGGCCGTCAACCCCCCAGCTCAGCCGAGGGATCGCTCGCTGCCCCCTGCGATGCCGAAGAGAGAGATGAAGCTCCAACCCGCCAATGAGGATCTCCAACCAACATCACCGCCGCGAAGACGGCCAGGCCATCGTCGGGCAGCGCCTGGGCCCCCGCGAGGGCGGCGGCGTCGACCGTCGCCTGGAGGCTCCGCTGGGCCCGGTACCACGAGCCGACGTCGAGAACGGCAGCGGACATCGCGAGCAGGACGGTCAGGAAGAGCGCCATCATGACGATCCTGCTGAGGCGCGCTCGCTTGCGGCCGACTATCTGGCGAAGAACGGCGGCGCGAGCGTCACGGTCAGCGTCGAGAGCCAACTCGTGGGCGCCGACACGATCCGCATCACCGGCCTGAGGACCGCGCCGGGAATCCTCGCCCGCGTTGTCGGCATCGACTCCGTCCAGGTGCGCGCTGTGGGCGCCGCCCGCTCGGGAGCGCCCGAGGAGGCGCGCTGGGCCGCTCCGATCGCCGTCGACGAGAAGCACCCGATGCTGCAGTGCCAGCCGCTTCCGTGCTTCGGCCAGGCGACCGAGATCGGCCTGAAGAAGACCGGGCCGGGCGCGTTTCGCCTCCTGAACCTCGACGGCTCCCGTGGCGGAACGAGCCCGGGCATCCTCGCCGAGTGGATCGCGCAGGGATTCGACGGCTACATGCCTCTCGGGTGGTACTACTCCGATCCCGGCGCCAAGTTCAACTCGTCCCAGGTGAAGGGGGCTCTCGACATCCGCCTCGACGACGAGCTTCTCTTCCCGGTCTACCGGAGCACCCGGGGACAAGGGGCGAACTTCGAATACGACGTGGTCGGGTTTGCCGGCTACCACCTCACGGGCTACGACCTGCAGGGAAGCAAGGGACTCCTCTTCGGCGAGTTCACCCGCCTCATCTGGCAAGGCGTGCAGAGCACCTCGGGCCAGGCCGAGGACTTCGGCGTCCGGGCCGTCTCGCTCGTCGACTGAACGGCGAGGGCAGCGATCCGGGTCGAGCCGCCATAATGGCTGCGGATGGAGCCCCAGCCGCCCTGGGAGCCGGACGCGCCGCCGCCCGCTCCTGACAACTCGCATCCGATCCGGGTCGTGGTCACCGACGACTTGCAGCGCTGGCGTCTGACCGTCTTCTTTCGGTTCATCCTCGCGATCCCCCTGCTGCTCTGGCTCCTGATCTGGTCGATCGGCGCCTTCTTCGCGGCAATCGCGAACTGGGTTGCAACCCTGATCAAAGGCAAGCCGCCGCGGGGCCTGTACGAGTTCTTCGCGTCGTACGTCCGCTTCGCGACGCACGTCTATGCCTATCTGTTGCTGGCCGCCGATCCCTACCCCGGCTTCACCGGCCAGCCCGGCTACCCGGTCGACGTGGAGATCGCTCCGCGCGCACCGCAAAGCCGCTGGAAGACGGCGTTTCGGTTCTTTCTGGCGCTCCCTGCCATCATCCTCGCAGAGGTCTTCACAGGCGATCCGGGCTTCCTCGGCGGAAACAATCGCTCGGGCAGCGGCAGTTCGGATTGGTGGAACTTCGAGCTTGGCACCGGCGTCGGCCTCTTCTTCGTGTCCGTCTTGGCGTGGTTTGCGTGCCTCGCGCGCGGACGGATGCCGCAGGGCTTCCGCGACCTGATGGCGTACGGCCTGCGCTACGCCGCGCAGGCGTGGGGGTATCTCTTCTTCCTCACCGACCGCTATCCGGACGCCGACCCGGCCGAACCGCCTGCGGCCCCGCCGGAGAAGCCGCGAACGATCCGGCTCGTGCTGGCGGACGACCTCAGGCGGTCGCGTCTGACCGTCTTCTTCCGCTTCCTGCTCTTCCTTCCGCATCTCGTCTGGCTCGCGCTCTGGTCGCTCGCCGCGTGGCTCGCGGCCGTCGCGAACTGGTTTGCGACGCTCGTGCTGGGACGCTCACCGGCGCCGCTCCACCGATTCCTGGCCGCCTACGTTCGGTACACGGTGACCGTCTATGCCTACGTCTTCATCGTCGCGAATCCGTTCCCCGGATTCGTCGGAGCTCCGGGGACGTATCCGGTCGAGGTCGAGATCGACGGGCCGAAGCCTCAACACCGGCTGAAGACGGCCTTTCGGCTTCCGCTGGCCATCCCCGCCTTCATCGTGAACAGCGCCCTCAGCAGCGCGCTCTTCTTCGTCGCCATCTTCGGCTGGTTCGTCTCGCTTGCACTCGGGCGGATGCCAAAGGGGCTCCGGAACCTCGGTGCCTGGGCGATCCGCTACGGAGCGGAAGCCGAGGGCTACCTCTTTCTGCTCACGGACACCTATCCCTACAGCGGGCCGTGGGAGTTCGCGCTGCCGGCCCCGGCGCCTCCCGAGGCCGAGCCGGAGCCGGAGCCGGAGGCCGCATTCGCTTAGGCAGGAGGCCTGCGCTCGCGGCCGCCCTTCTTGGCGCGGCCGCCGGCTGGGGCGTCGCGGCCTACTTCCTCTGGCAG
>JBDTRS010000107.1:0-7697 GCA_039931575.1 Gaiellaceae bacterium | reverse complement strand
AGCATGAGGAAAAGAAGTCCTCGGGCTGTCGTCCGGTGGCTGGCCATAGGCTCCGGTTCGCGTCCGAAGCGCAGAACGCTAACAGACCCCTCGGCAGGAGGCCCGCCTTCCTTGAGTCGATAGGATCGCGCCCGTGAAAGTGGCCGTCTGCGTCAAGGAAGTCCCGGACCCCTCTGCGCCGAAGCGCATCGATCCCCAGACATTCCGGCTCGACCGGAGCGTCGCCGGCGCGCTGAACGACTTCGACACGCATGCCCTCGAGGAGGGCCTCCGCGTGAAGGAGGAGACGGGCGCCGGCGAGGTGGTGGCCGTGCTGATGGGCCCCGAGCGCGCCGGCGACTCGGTCCGCAAGGCGCTCGCCATCGGCGCCGACCGGGCCGTCCACCTCGCCGACGAAGCCCTGGCCGGCTCCGACCTCGTCGCCACGAGCAAGGCGCTCGCCAAGGCGCTCGAGCGCGAAGGGGCGGACCTCGTCCTCTTCGGCCAGCAGGCGGCCGACTCGGACGGGGCTGTCCTCTGGGCGGCTGTCGCGGACCGCCTCCAGCTGCCGGTCGTCTCGCAGGCGGCGAGCCTGGAGATCGCTGACGGCAAGGCCCGCGTCAAGCGCCAGACCGAGTACGGCTACGACGTGATCGAGGCGTCCCTGCCGTGCGTCGTCGCGGTCTCGGACGCCATCAACGAGCCGCGCTACCCGTCCCTCAAGGGGATCATGGGCGCGAAGAAGAAGCCGCAGGAGACGGTGTCGGTTGCAGACCTCGGGCTCGCCGCAGACGACGTGGGCGAGGCCGGCTCGCGCACTGAGGTCTACGCGCTCGGGGAGCCGGAGAGCCGGGGCGACAGGATCAAGATCGAGGACGAGGGTGGAAACGCGGCCGAGAAGATCGTCGAGTACCTCGCGGGGAAGAAGCTGATCTAGCCGTGCCGAGCCTCGTCTACGTCGAGCACCACGAGGGCGAGCCGGTCAAGGGCTCGCTCGGCGTCCTGGCCAAGGCGGCCCAGCTCGATGGCGACGTGGCCGCCGTTCTCCTCGGCTCAGGCGTGGAGGGCCTGGCGGAGCGCGTCGGGCGGCACGGCGCAGCGCGAGTCTTCGTCGCCGACGACCCGGCCCTCGAGGCGCCCCTCCCGCAGCCGCGCGTGGACGTCCTCGCCAAGCTCGTCGAGTCCGAGGGATTCGACACGGTTCTCTTCGGCGCCTCCGTGCTTGCCGCCGACGTCGCCGCCGGCCTTGCCGCCCGGCTCGACGCCGGCCTCAACTGGGACCTCGTCGACCTCGAGCTCGTTGACGGGAAGCTCGTGGGCAAGCGCCCCGCGCTCGGCGACTCGGTGATCGTCGATGTCGGCTGGAAGGGCGAGCCGCGCCTCGCGCTCGTTCGCTCCGGGACCTTCGAGCCCGTCGAATCGGGCGGAGGCGCCGAGGTGTCCAAGGTCCCCGTCGAGATCCAGGACTGGTCGCAACAGGCGGTCATGGTCGAGCAGGCTCACGAGGAGAGCGAGGGCCCGTCGATAGAGGACGCGGACGTCATCGTCGCCGGGGGGCGGGGACTCGGGCAGGCCGAGAACTTCTCCCTCGTCGAGGAGCTGGCGAAGGCTCTCGGTGGGGCGGTGGCCGCGACGCGGGCGGTCGTCGACGCGGGTTGGTATCCATACGCGACCCAGGTGGGCCAGACCGGCAAGACCGTCGCGCCGAAGCTCTACATCGCCTGCGGGATCTCGGGCGCGATCCAGCACAAGGTGGGGATGCAGGGATCGGGGACGATCGTCGCCATCAACAAGGACCCGAACGCCCCGATCTTCGAGTACTCAGATCTCGCGGTCGTCGGGGACGTCCACCAGATCGTCCCCAAGCTGACCGAGCTCGTGCGGGAGAAGCGGGGCGCATGAGCGTCCGGCCCGCAGACTTTCCCCCGCCCTTCGACCCGGCCGAGTTCATCGCCGAGCCGAGCGACCCGCTCGACGAGCGGATCGACGTCGGCGTTCTCATCGTCGGGGCGGGCCCCGCCGGCCTCTCCGCCGCGATCCGCATCGGCCAGCTCCTCGAGGAGCACCCGGCCGTCGCCGCCCGCCTCGGCGAGATCCCGGTCGCGGTCGTCGAGAAGGGTCGGACGCCAGGCGCCCACCTCCTCTCCGGCGCGGTCGTGAACCCGCGCGCGTTCCGGCAGCTCTTCCCCGGGCTGCACTCGGAGGACATGCCGTTTCGCGCCCGCGTCGAGCGCGAAGGCCTCTACTACCTGACCTCCAAGCGGGCGGTCCGGCTCCCGGCCCCGCCGACGATGTGGAACCACGGAAACCACGTCGCGTCCATCTCGGAGATCGCAGCCTGGCTCGCCGAGAGGGCCGAGGAGGGCGGCACGACGATCGTTCCTGAGACCGCGGCGCGGAAGCTCCTCGTCTCGGGCGGGCGGGTCGTCGGCATCCGCACGGGCGACCGAGGGAGAGGGAAGGACGGGGAAGAGTTGCCGAACTTCGAGCCCGGGTCGGACATGACCGCGCGGGTCACGATCCTGGCCGAAGGGACGCAGGGCCACCTGACCGGGGTCGCCCTCGACCGCTTCGCCATGACTTCTCGCCCGCAGGTCTGGGCTCTCGGCGTGAAGGAGGTCTGGGAGGTCCCGAAGCCGCTCCACCGGGTCATCCACACGATGGGCTGGCCGTTGCGTGGCGGACGCGAGTACCGCGAGTTCGGCGGCAGCTTCATCTACCCCCTCGGCGAGAACATGGTCGCGCTCGGGATGGTCGTCGGGCTCGACTACACGGACGCGACCCTCTCGGTGCACGACCTGCTCCAGGAGCTCAAAGGCCACTCGTTCGTGCGCGCAATCCTCGAGGGCGGGAACCGCGTCGCCTGGGGCGCGAAGACCATTCCCGAGGGCGGCTTTCTGGCTCTTCCGGACCGCTTCCATTTTCCCGGCGGGATGATCGTCGGCGACGGCGCCGGCCTCGTGAACGTCCCGGCGCTGAAGGGGATCCACTACGCGATGCGCTCCGGGATGCTCGCCGCAGAGACCGCTTTCGAGGCGCTTGCGCCCGGACGAACGGCCTGGCAGCCGGGCGCCCTCGAGTCCTACGATCGCGCGCTCAAGGAGAGCTACATCTGGAAAGACCTCGAGCGCGTTCGCAACCTGCGCCCCGCCTTCAAGTACGGCTTCATCCGCGGCTCCCTCATCGCCGGTGCGGCGCTGAACTCGCTCGGCAAGTTCCCGCCCCGCGACCTGAAGCTCGAGGCCGATGCCGAGGTGCCCGTCTTCGTCGGTGAGCGCGACCGCGCCTATCCGAGCCCCGACGGGCGGCTCTTCTTCGACAAGCTCTCGAGCGTCTATCTCTCCGGCAACAAGACCCGCGACGACGCTCCGAGCCACATCCGGGTCGACCGCAAGGTCCGCCGTGAGGTCGCGAAGGCCTGGGTGCACATGTGCCCCGCTCAGGTGTACGAGACCGGCGGCGACGCGAGCCCGGCCGGAAACGTCGTCGACGTCGACGTAACCGCCTCCAACTGCGTCCAGTGTGGGGCGATCACGGCCAAGGGAGGCCGCCTGACGCCCCCCGAGGGCGGGGACGGCCCCGAATACACCTTGATGTGACAGCCGCGGCGGCCGCGATCCGCGGCCGTCTCCACCGCACGCCGCTGCTCTCGTCGGAAACGCTCGGCCGGTCGTTCGGCGGCCGGGCCTTCCTGAAGGCGGAGCTCTTTCAGAAGACAGGGTCCTTCAAGGTGAGGGGCGTGCTGACCAAGCTCGCCGCGCTAAGCGCCGAAGAGAAGGCGCGCGGGGTCATCTCGATCTCGGCCGGGAACCACGCCCAGGCCCTCGCGTGGGGTTGCGCCGCGGAAGAAATCGACTGCCTCCTCGTGACCTGGCGAGATGCGAGCCCGCTCAAGGTCGCTGCCACCCGTGGGTACGGGGCGACCGTGGACCAGGAGGCGGCGGACCATCTCGAGGCTTTCGAGCGCGTCGAGGCGTTGCGACAGGAGACCGGGCGGACGCTGGTTCATCCCTACGACGATCCCCTCGTCATTGCCGGGCAGGGAACCGTGGGGCTCGAGATCGAAGAAGACGTCCCCGACGTCGAGGTCGTCGTCGTGCCGGTCGGCGGGGGAGGCCTCGTGGCGGGAATAGCCACGGCTCTGCCGGGGCGGCGGATCGTCGCGGTCGAGCCGGTGGGCTCCGCGGCCCTGCACACCGCGCTCCAGGCCGGAAAGCCGGTCCCCCTGCCGCCCAAGTCGATCGCGGACGCGCTCAACGCTCCCATCGCGGGAGCGCATTGTCTCGCCGCTTGCCGCGAGCTCGGCGTCGAGTCGCTCCTCGTCACCGACGAGGACATCCGAGTCGGGTTTCGCTTCCTCTACGAGCGCGCCAAGCTCGCCGTCGAGCCTGGAGCAGCAGCCGGTGTCGGAGCCATCCTCGCCGCCAAGATCGCGGGCCTGGAGGGCAAGATGGTCGCCTTTGTTGTCTCAGGAGGCAACGTAGCCGCCGAAACGGCTGCTGCTATTCTGAGTTCAAATGAAGACTGATATTCATCCCGAGTACGTTCTGGCCACGGTGCGCTGCTCGTGCGGCGCCGAGTTCCAGACGCGCTCTACGAAGCCGGAGCTGCACGTCGAGATCTGCTCCGAGTGCCATCCCTTCTACACGGGGAAGCAGAAGCTCGTCGACACCGGCGGCCGTGTCGAGCGGTTCCAGCGCCGGCTCGAAAAGGCCGACCGGGCCTAACCGGCACCCGTTGTGAGCGCCCCGATCGGCGGCCAGGCAGTCCTGGAAGGCGTGATGATGCGCGGCCCTTCGGCCTGGTCCGTCGCGGTGCGGAAGCCTGACGGCGACATCGCCGAGATCAACCGGCCGATCGTGTCGGTGCTGCTCAAGCACCGGTGGCTCCGCATCCCGGTCGTCCGTGGCGTCATCGCGCTCGGCGAGTCGCTGGCGATCGGCTTTCGCGCGCTCGCGATCTCCGCGAACTACGCCGCGAAGGAGGAGGGAGAGGACGGGGAGGTGCAGACCGAGCTCACGCGCGGACAGCTGCTCTTCGCATTCGGGATCGCGATCGGCTTTGCGCTCCTCCTCTTCAAGGTCTCGCCCGTTCTGATCACGAACTGGCTTCCGATCGAGTCGACGGGGGCGTTCGTCGTCGTCGAGGGGCTCGTCCGCGTGACGATCTTCATCGTGTACCTGCTCGTCATCTCGCTCTTGCCCGACCTGAAGCGCGTCTTCCAGTACCACGCGGCCGAGCACAAGGCGATCAACGCCTACGAGGCCGGCGCCGAGCTCACGCCCGAGACGGTCGCCCGCTACAGCCTGCTCCACGTGCGCTGCGGCACCGCCTTCCTCCTCTACGTCATGGTCGTCGCGATCTTCGTCTTCGCCTTTTTCGGCCGGCCGGCGTGGTACTGGCTGATCACGTCGCGGATCCTGCTACTGCCGCTGATCGCCGGGATCGCCTACGAGATCATCCGTTTTGCCGGGCGCCATCCCCGGACCCCGGTGCTGCGCTGGCTGCTTGCGCCGGGTCTTTGGCTGCAGCGGCTGACGACGCGCGAGCCCTCCCTCGACCAGATCGAAGTGTCGATCCGTGCGCTCCGGGAGGTTCTCCGTCTCGAAGGGCGCATGACACCGGAGGAGCGCAAGGTCGAGGTCATGGCCTAGCAGGAGGGCTTGACGAAACGCGGCGCTATGCCGCCAGGCCGCGCTTCTCGTTCCGATCCTGCGTCCTCGGTCGCCCGCGTATTACCAATACGCGGGCTCCCTGCGTCCTTGGCTCGGGCACGAGCATCGCGCCCTGACGACGAGCGACGTTCCGCCAACCCCTCCTATCTGGCCGGCGGGCTCGCGGCTTGCCTGCCTGACGCTCCAATCCGCTACAGGCGCCCAGGTCTATGCTGAGTCGCCGTGGCCGATTCGATGGAAAACCTGATCGACGAGCTGGAGCGCTCCCACGCTGACGCGCAGGAGCGCATGAGTGACCCCGCGATCTTCTCCGACCACCAGGCCGCCGCGGACGCGGGCCGGCGTCTGAAGGAGCTCGAGCGCCCGCACAAGCTCGCGCAGGAGTGGCGGACGATCCATGAGGACCTGGACGCGGCGCGCGAGGACTCAGAGCTTCGCGGCCTCGTGCCCGAGCTCGAGCACCGCCTCGCGGAGCTCGAGGAGGAGCTGAAGCTCGCGCTCGTCGAGCGCGACCCGAATGACGACAAGGACGTCATCGTCGAGATCCGCAAGGGAGCCGGAGGCGACGAGGGCGCCATCTGGGCGGGCGACCTCTTTCGCATGCTCACGCGCTATGCGGAGCGTCGCGGCTTTCGGTCCGAGGTGCTCGGTTCGAACCCGAGCGAGACGGGCGGCTACAACGACGTCACCTTCGCGGTCAAGGGCGACGGCGCCTATTCGATCTTCAAATGGGAGGGTGGGACGCACAGGGTCCAGCGCGTGCCCGTGACGGAGTCCCAGGGGCGGATTCACACGTCGACCGCGACGGTCGCGGTCATGCCCGAGGCGGAGGAGGTCGAGGTCGAGATCGATCCGAACGACCTCAAGATCGACGTCTACCGCTCCACCGGCCCGGGCGGCCAGAGCGTCAACACGACCGACTCCGCGGTGCGGATCACCCACGTTCCGACCGGGCTCGTCGTCGCCATGCAGGACGAGAAGTCGCAGCTCCAGAACAAGACGAAAGCGCTCCGCGTCCTGCGCGCACGTTTGCTCGAGCTCGAGCGCGAGCGGCAGGAGGAGGAGCTCTCGGCCGCGCGGCGCTCCCAGATCGGGCGCGGCGACCGGGCCGAGAAGATCAGGACCTACAACTATCCGGACAACCGCGTCACCGACCATCGCGTGAACCTGACGATCAAGCGGCTCGACCGCATCGTCGAAGGCGATCTGGACGAGTTCACCGACTCGCTCGCGGCCGAGGAGCGCCGGCAGGCGCTCGAAGCGGCCACCGCGGCCTAGGGAGACCCGCTGACGACTTGCCACGAGCGGGGCGTCGTGCCTCTGGAGACGGTGCGCGAGGTCGAGGCCGAGCTCCGCGCGGCCGGTGTCTCTTCGCCGCGCGTCGACGCCGAGATCCTCGTCGGCGAGATCCTCGGGCTCAGCCGGTCCGCCCTTTATTCGTCGCGCCGCGAGGTCACCGGCGCGGAGCTCGCGCGGCTGCGCCCGCTCGTCGACCGGCGGGTCGCGCGCGAGCCTCTCGCCTACGTGCTCGGCGAATGGGGTTTCCGCCACCTCTTGCTCAAGGTGGACGCCCGGGCGCTGATCCCGCGGCCCGAGACCGAAGTCGTCGTCGAGCGCTGCCTCGAGCATCTCGAGCGAATCGCCGAGCCACGGGTCCTCGACCTCGGTGTCGGCTCGGGCGCAATCGCTCTCGCAATCGCCGACGAACACCCGGGCGCACGCGTCGTTGCAGTGGACCGATCGGAGGCAGCGCTCGCGCTGGCCGGGGAAAACCGCGCCCGTACCCTCACCGACGGCCGCGTCGGGCTTGTCCACGGAAACCTGTTCGACGCCGTCGAGGGCCCGTTCGACCTCGTGGTCTCCAACCCGCCGTACGTCCTTCCGGAGGAGTACGAGACGCTCGAGCCCGAGATCCGCCTCTACGAGCCGGCCGAGGCAGTCGTCGGTGCCGGTGTTGCCGAGACCGTGGCGGCCGGCGCGCGCGCGGTGCTCGCCCCCGGCGGGCGGCTCGTCCTCGAGTGCGGGGACGGGCAGGCGGCGACC
>JBDTRS010000106.1:0-7711 GCA_039931575.1 Gaiellaceae bacterium | reverse complement strand
AGGTCTTGCCACGGGCCTCGCGTATCCGAACGACCACTACGGCCTGAGCGAGCACCGCGCGCTGGCGCCGTTCGTCCGTCCAGGCCTGGAAGCGCTTCGGATCGCGCTGCCGCTCCGAATCAACCGGATGCTCGCCCGAGCCGGGGCCGACGCGGCGATGCTCCACCACGCCCTCATTTCCGCTCGGCTCGTCGAGCGCTGCCACCGCCGCGGCGCCGCCGTCTTCGCCTGGACGGTCGAGGCCGAGGAGGATCTCGAGCGCGTGCTCGGCGCAGGAGTCGACGGGGTGATCGCGAATGACCCCGGCCTGTTCGATGGATAGGATTCCGTCCACAGTGCGCGGGGTCGTCCTCTTCCTGGTGCTCGTCGCCGTGGCCGTGGTCGCGCCTGCCTTTGCGCGCGCCGCGCCCCTCGTCGCCGACGGGGTCACCATCCAGGGAGTGCCGGTCGGCGGGATGACAGAGTCCGAGGCGACCACCGCCCTCCAGGACTTCGCCCGCCGCCCGTTCGCCTTCACCTTCCGGACGCGCGCGTGGAACGCGACCGCCTACCAGGTCGGTTCGAGGGCGGACATCGCGGGTGCCGTGACCGCAGCGCTGGCAGCGCCGGCGGACGCCGCTCTCCCGCTCGGCGTCACGATCGACCTCGAACAGCTGACCTACTACGTGGCGAAGCTCGACGCGGACCTCTCCCGGCCGGCGCGCAACTCGACCGTGTTCCTCCGCGACCTGCGGCCGCGAATCACGAAGGCGCGCAAGGGCTTCGACGTCGACCGCTTCGCGACGAAGGTGCTCGTCAAGCAGGCGATCAAGGCTTTTGCTCGCGGGCCGATCGCCGTCGTCTACCGGACGGTCGCGCCGTCCCTCACCCTGAGCAACTTCGGCCCCGTGGTCGTCATCCGGCGAGACTCGCACCGGCTCTTCCTCTACAACGGCATGCAGTACTGGGCGCGCTTCGGCGTCGCGGTCGGCCGCCCCGAGTTTCCGACCCCGATCGGGAAGTTCCGGATCGTGACCATGCAGCGAAATCCGTGGTGGATTCCGCCCGATTCGGCGTGGGCTGCGGGCGCGAGCCCGATTCCGCCGGGGCCTGGTAACCCGCTCGGCACGCGCTGGATGGGGCTCTCAGCCTCCGGAGTGGGCATGCACGGCACGCCTGACGCCGCCTCGATCGGCTACTCCGCCTCGCACGGCTGCATCCGCATGCGGATCGCCGACGCCGAGTGGCTCTTCAACCGCGTGCGTGTCGGCACGACGGTCTTCATCGTTCGGGCGTAGCCGCGTCGCTACACTCGGAGACGGCTCATGGCCGGCCGCCTCAAGATCCTCCTGCAAGCGGCCGCTGTAGTGGTGGTCGCGCTCCTCCTGGCCCTGCTCGGCTGGAAGGTCGTGCACACGGACGAGGGCAGGGCTCTGGGCGCCGAGGTCAACTCCGGGAAGAGGCCTGCGGCGCCCGCCTTCACGCTGCCGCGCCTCGGAAGCGATGACGAGATCTCCCTCGCATCCTTCCAGGGCAAGGTCGTCGTGCTCAACTTCTGGGCCTCGTGGTGCGGCCCGTGCAAGGACGAGGCGCCGCTGCTGGAGGCCGCCTGGAAGCGCTACCGCGACCGCGGGTTGGTCGTGCTCGGCGTGGACGCACAGGACTTCGACGTCGACGCGCAGCGGTTCGTCGACCGCACGGGCATCACGTATCCGATCGTCCGGGACAAGCACGGGTCGACCCTAGGCCGCTACGGGGTTACCGGCTTCCCGGAGACGTGGTTCGTGGACCGGGAGGGCCGCCTCGTCGGGGAGCACGTCGCGGGCCCGATCACCGAGGAGCAGCTCGAGCGCAACATCCTTCTCGCGCTCGGCACGGCGCCGTGATCCTCCGGGTCTTCGCTTCCCTTGCCCTGGCCCTCGCCTTCGCCTTGCCGGCCGCGGCGAGCAACCAGCATCCGACTCTCGCCGAGCTCGAGCGCGAGGTGATCTGCCCGACCTGCCACACGACGCTCGAGCTCTCGAGCGCGCCGATCGCCGACCGCATGCGTGCGTTCATCCGCCAGCGGATCGCCGCAGGGGACACGAAGAACGAGATCAAGGCGAAGCTCGTCTCGCAGTTCGGCGAGAGCGTGCTCGCGGCTCCCCCCAAGAGCGGCTTCAACCTGCTGGCGTGGCTCTTGCCGCTCGTGGGCATCGGCGTCGGCGGGGCAGCGCTGGGCGTGCTCGCCTTTCGCTGGAGCCGGAAAAGAGCCGATCCCGCCCCGGCGGGCCTGTCGGCGAACGGTCGCAGCCTCCTCGATCCGGAGCTCGAGCGGCGCGTCGACGAGGAACTGGCCCGCTTCGACCGCTAGGTTCTCGGCAGAATGGACGCCAAGATCCCGCTCGCCTTCGTCGCAGGGCTGCTCTCCTTCGTGACCCCGTGCGTCCTCCCGCTCGTGCCCGGTTACCTCTCGGCCGTCTCGGGAGCCCAGGTGGGAGTCGGGGGGAGGCGCGTCGTGGCGGCGAGCGTTCCCTTCATCGCCGGGTTCACGCTCGTCTTCGTCGCGCTCGTGGCGCTGGCCGGCGCCGTCGGCGGTCTGGTCGACGACCAGCGCCTGCTGAGCATGGTGGCCGGTGTGATCGTCGTGGTCTTCGGCTTCGCCTTCATGGGCCTCCTGCCGTTTCCGTGGCTCGACCGGATGGTGGCCCCGGAGCTCGTGGAGGGCGCTCGCCGGCGCGGCTCGCGAGCCCTGCTCGGCGGCGCCTTCGGCGTCTGCGCGGCACCCTGCATCGGCCCGGTGCTCGCCTCGATCCTCGCACTAGCCGGCGACACGAGCACGGCGGCGCAGGGATCGGTGCTCCTGCTCGTCTACTCGGCCGGCCTCGCCGTCCCATTCGTCCTCGTCGGGATCGGCTTCGACCGCGCGATGGGCGCCTCGCGCTGGTTCCGGGACCGCTACGGCCTGGTGCGCGCGGTGAGCGGCGCCCTGCTCGTGGCCCTCGGTTTCTTGCTCTTCTTCGATCGCTTCTGGTGGCTTCGGATCGCCTTCAACCGGCTGTTCCAGCTCTTCGGCCTGGACTAGTAAGAGGAGGGCTTGGCGAAAACGCGGCGCTGTGCCGTCAGCGCCGCGCTTCTCGCCCCGATCCTGCGTCCTCGGTCACCCGCGTATTACCAATACGCGGGCTCCCTGCGTCCTTGTCTCGGGTACGAGCATCGCGCCCTGACGACGAGCGAGGTTCCGCCAATCCCTCCTAGGAGCAGTCCTCGAACCAGTCGCGCGCCAGGCGGATCGCTTCCGTGCGAGCGCTCGCCTTCCGAGCGGTCGCCCGCCGCTCCACCTCGTCGAGCCAGGCGCGCATGCGCTCGGCCGCGCCCGGCTCGGCTGCGAACTCGTTCCAGCGTGAAGCCGCGAGCGCGATCGTCATGTTCATCTGGCGGAGGTAGGCCCGGTCTGGACAGTGCTCGCGGCCCTCGCGCTCGAACCAGGCGGCAACCCGGTGCGCGAAGCAGTCGGTGAGCTCGGAGTGCGGTTCCTCTCCGGCGGCCATGCGCGAAAAACCTAGCAAAGCCCCTGTTTTCCGCCCGCAGGCGGTGGTAGTCTCCCGCCCGTGGCGACGATCCTGCTGGCGGGGGTCGATCTCTTCTTTCGAGGGAAGCTGGACGCGCTCTTGGGCGCATCCCACAAGCTCATCACCACCGATCACGTCGACGCGCCCGACCTCGTGATCTGCGACCTGGCGCGCATCGATCCGTACGAGGTGGCCGACGCCTGGCCCGACATTCCGATCCTCGGGTTCACGAACCACACGGACACCGCGGGCTTGCGCGCCGCCCACGAGGCGGGACTCGACCAGGTCGTCGCCCGCTCTGCCCTGGCCGAACGCGCACCGCAGCTTGTAGAAGAGCTCGTCACCTAAGATCTGCGGCGATGACCTACATCATCGCCGAGCCCTGTATCGACATCAAAGACCTCTCCTGCGTGGATGTCTGCCCGGTGGACTGCATCCACGTCTTCGACCGCATGCTCGTGATCGATCCCGAGGAGTGCATCGACTGCGGCGCGTGCGAGCCCGAATGCCCGGTCGAGGCGATCTTCCCCGAGGACGCCCTGCCCGAGAAGTGGGAGCCCTTCGTGAAGATCAACTACGCATACGGAGACGGGGCGGACGTGATCAACAAGCTCGTGGACGAATACGCCACCGAGCACAACGTTCAGAACCCCCCGCTCGAACCGCGATAGCGCGCCTCGACGAGCTGCGGCCGGGCGTCCTTCGCTGGACGGCGCGGCATCCCGGCTGGACGCCCGGCGCCGATCCGGAGAGCCCCGCAGACTGGCCTCCGGAGGTCGGCTCGGTCGCCTACGAGGCACCGGAAGCCTTCACCCTGGTCGATCCGCTCGTGCCCGACGAGCTCTGGGCGCCGCTCGAGGAGCGCATCGCCCGCCATGGACGACCCGTCGTCGCCCTGACGACGCTCCGCTGGCACCGGCGGAGCCGTGACGAGGTGGTGCGCAGGTTCGGCGCCACGACCTCGCGCGCGAAGGCCTCGCTCCCGAAAGACGTCGAGACCGTGCCGATCCGCGGCGCGGGGGAGACGATGGTCTGGCTCCCAGGCCCGGGCGCGCTCGTCCCCGGCGACCGCATCCTCGGAGACGGCCGGGGCGGCCTGCGGCTCTGCCCGGCCTCCTGGCTTCGCTACCTCGAGAGCGGCCTGACCTTGCCGGGGCTCCGCGACGCCCTCCGCCCCCTGCTCGAGCTCCCGATCGAGCTCGTGCTCGTCTCGCATGGGGAGCCGGTGCTCAGTAGAGGCCGCGAGGCTCTTCGCCGGGCACTCAAGCAGGCGTAAGCCGAAGCTCTGGCGGGAGGCGGCGCTCGAGCGCGAGTGCGCCCACTCCCGCAGCGATGCACGCGGCCGCTGCCAGCGGCCAGAGCGCGAGCGGCTCGACCGCCAGGATGAAGCCTCCGATCGCGGGCCCGAGCAGGAAGCCGAGGTCCCACGAGCTCGTGGAGACCGCCATGTAGCGGCCGCGCAGGCGGGGTGGCGCGAGGTCGGCAACGAGAGCGCCCTGCACCGGCCCCTGGAAGCACTCCCCCAACCCGAAGATCAGAACCGCGAAGGAGAAGACCGCGACCGCCGCGGTCGCTTCCAGGGAGGCGCCGCCGACGAACACCACCAGCCACGCGGCCGCCCAGAGGCCCGTCATGAGGGCGAGGGCGCGCATGCGGCTCCGGCCCTCGAGGAGCTTCGACACCGGCAGCTGGGCGAGCACCACGGCGAGGGTGTTGAGGAAGAAGATGAGGCCGATCCCGCGCTCGCTCACGCCGGCCTCGTTCTTTGCGAACACGGGCAGGAGCTCGATCTGAGCGTAGCCCGCCGTCACGAAGACGACGTTCAGGCCGACGATGCCGAGGAAGACGCGGTTCCGAAGGACGTCGAGGTAGCCGCCGCGCGGCACACCGGGATCGGGCTCGCCGAGCTTGGGCTCCGGGACGAGCACGAGCATCGCGATGAAGACGAGAAAGCTGGCCGCGTCAAGGGCGAAGAGGATGGTGAAGCTTGAGGGGTCGCTGGTCGTCGCGATGAGGCCGCCGGTGAGCCCGCCGAGCCCGATCCCGAGGTTCCTCGTCACACGTTGGAGCGCGAAGGCCCCGTGGCGGCGCGCCTGTGGGGTCAGCCCCGCGAGGAGCGTCGACTGGCTCGGCCAGAAGCCCGCGTTGCCGGCGCCGGCCACGATGCTCGCGAGCACGGCATGCCACGGCTTGCGGATGAACGGGAAGCTCCCGAAGCCGACCGCGAGCAGGACGAGCGCGCCCGCCAGGGTCAGGCGGCCGCCCACCTTGTCGACGATGATCCCGATCGCAGGCCCGCAGACGAGTCCCGACGCACCGGCGGCGGCGAGAACGAGCCCGGACACCGTGAGCGAGAACCCACGCACGTTGTGGAGGTAGATGACGACGAACGGGTAAGCGATGCCGTTGCCGAAGGCGTTCAGCAGGCCGCCCGTGTTGAGAATCCAGACGGAGCGGGGCAGTCTCGGATCGAGACTGCGGAGGTAGGCGACAACCCTCCTCAAACGTCGCCCGTCACTTCAAACGCGAATGCGTATCAAGCTTGCTGCGGACGCGCGCGATGACGTCGTCCGTGAACTCCGTGGTGGACGAATGACCCCCGAGGTCGGCGGTCCGCGTTCCGGCCGACACCGCCTCGAGCGCCCCTTCGCGGATCGCGCGGCCAGCCGCGCGCGCCTCGTCCCGGTCGATGTGGGAGAGAAGGGCGGCGGCCGCGAGGATCATCGCCAGGGGGTTCGCGACGTTCTTTCCCTTCAGGGCCGGCGCCGTCCCGTGCGCGGCCTCGGCCATGAGCGCGCGCGGCGCATAGTCGTCGTCGAAGGCGACGAGGAGGGATTCGGAGCCTGCTATCGAGCCGAACAGGGGCAGGACGAGGTCGGAGAGGATGTCGCCGTCCCGGTTCAGCGCGGGGATGACGAGCGCCTCCCCGGCGGAGCTGATGAGCAGCGCGAAGGTTGCGTCGATCAACTGCGGCTCGTACGGGATCTCGGGGTGACGCGCCGCCGCGGCGTCCATCTCCTCCTTGAGCATGCCCTCGTAGACAGGGCTGACCGTGTACTTGGGCCCGCCGAAGACCTTGGCCTTCGTACGCTCGGCGTGCCGGAACGAGAACTCGGCGACGGCTCGGCAAATGCGGCGCTCGATCCGCTCCGTGCGGAAGGCTGCCTCGTCGTCGCCTTCGCCCTCACGCCATTCCTTTGCTCCGTAGGCGTCGCCCACCGCCATGCGCACGACCGAGATGGGGTGGTGGGCACCGCCGATCGGGACGACGCCCGGGATCCGCCTGCCCGTGCGCACGATGACGTGGCCGCCGATCTCTTCGCGGAGGATCCGGTTCGGACTGCCGACGTCGTCCGCCCCCTCGGGAGTGATCGTGGCCGCTTTGAGGCCCAGGCCGTGCTCCCGAACCGCCGCCGCAGCCTCGTACACGATCTTGTTCTGCGTCCGCCGGCGCGACTCGAGCGAGAGATCGAAGCGCGGGAGGGAGAGCTCGAAGCCGAGCACGTCGGTCGCGAGCACCCGCACCGCCTCCTCGAGCAGCTCCTGCCCGGTCTCGTCTCCCTCCAGGATTGCGATGGTGCGCGTGTCCACGGCGCGTGAGTCTAGCCGCCCGCCTGCGCCCGAATTCTTTACTTGGTAAGCTCGCGCGGCTCACGGGGAAGGGAGAGACGAAGTGGCCGGGGTGACCTTCGAGCGGGTTGCCAAGGTGTATCCCGACGGCACACGAGCCGTCTCGGATATGAGCCTTGGCATCGAGGACGGCGAGTTCATGGTCCTCGTGGGGCCGTCCGGGTGCGGCAAGACCACCGCCCTCAGGATGGTCGCGGGCCTCGAGGAGATCAGCGAAGGCGTCCTGCGCATCGGAGACCGGGTCGTGAACCACGTCGCCCCCCGCGACCGGGACATCGCGATGGTGTTCCAGAGCTACGCGCTCTACCCGCACCTGACCGTCTACGAGAACATTGCCTTCGGCCTCAAGCTCCGCAAGGAGAAGAAGTCCGAAATCGACACGCGCGTCCGCGAGGCCGCGCGCATCCTCGGCCTCGAGCCGTTCCTGAAGCGGAAGCCCCGTGCCCTGTCCGGTGGCCAGCGCCAGCGCGTCGCGATGGGCCGCGCGATCGTGCGCCGGCCGCAGGCCTTCCTCATGGACGAGCCGCTCTCGAACCTCGACGCGAAGCTCC
>JBDTRS010000105.1:0-7924 GCA_039931575.1 Gaiellaceae bacterium | reverse complement strand
TGCTCGAAGTAGATCTCGTGGTTCTTGACGCCGCCGATCGCGAAGGTGAGGTCGATCTTGAGGGCGCGAAGGTCCGAGTAGACCTGGTTCGCGGCGGAGAGGTCGACCTCGGCCAGCTTCCCGAGGATCTCGTTCCGTTTTGCGATGTAGCCCTGATAGAGCTTGTAGTGAGCCTCGACGGACGCGCGGGAGATGCCGTCCATCTCGAGGACCTCGGGTCGAAGCTCTCGGGCTGCGATCTCCTCGTGGTTGAAGACCAGTGTCGCCATACGTCCCCCTTCGCGTCTCCTTCGTCGTGTGGGGCGAGAGCTTATCGTTCCCCAGGTGTCGGAAAACGCGCGTGCGGCTCTCGTGACCGGCGGCACCGGAAAGGTCGGGGCGGCCGTCGCCGGGCGGCTCGAGGAGGAGGGATTCCGCGTGCTGGCGGCTGGCAGGCGCGACGGCGACGTCTCCAGGCCCGAGGAGGCGCACGCCCTCGTCGAGCGCGCCGCCGCGGAGCTCGGAGGCCTCGATCTCCTCGTCAACGCGGCTTCGGACGGTTTCGTCCCCCGCGCGGTCGAGGACGTCAGCGAGGCCGACTGGGACGCGGCGCTCGGCGCAACCGCGAAGGGGAGCTTCTTCGTCACCCAGTCGGCGGCCCCCCACCTCCGCCGCTCGCCGTTGGCGCTCGTCGTCATGATCGAGGACGTCGCTGCCTACCGGCCGTGGCCCTCGTTCGCCCCGCACTGTGCGGCCAAGGCGGCACAGGCGATGCTCACACGCGTGCTCGCCCGCGCCCTCGCGCCGGAGATCCGCGTGTGCGGCGTCGCCCCCGGCCCGGTCGCCGTCGAGCCCGGCCAGGAGGAGCGACGGGCCGCTGAGACGCTGCTCGGGCGCATCGGATCTCCCGCTGACGTGGCGGCGGCCGTCGTCTATCTCGTGGGCGCACAGTTCGTCACCGGCTCGACGCTCTTCGTCGACGGCGGGCGCCTGCTGAATCCATAGGGGGTTGAGTTCCGTATCGACTCGCGGTATGCCTGCTGCCATGGCCACAGCTGAAAGCGACAGCCGCTTGATCGAGCGCGTCGGCGACGGCGACCGCGAGGCGTTCGAGCAGCTCTACAGGCGCTTCGCGCGACCCGTGCTCGCGATGGCGATCCGCCAGCTCGGGGACAGCGGCCGCGCAGAAGATGCCGCGCAGGAGACCTTCGCCGCGGTCTGGCGCTCCGCGAAGAGCTACCGGGCCGAGCGCGGGACGGCCTCCGCCTGGCTCTACGCCGTCGCCAGGCACGCGATCATCGACCGGGCGCGCCAGCGGCGCGAGAACGCCGCCGAGGTGCCGGACGAGGCGGACGACGGCGCCGGCCCGCCCGAGCGGGCCGAGGAGGCCTGGCTCACCTGGCGCGTGCACTCCGCCCTCGAGCTCCTCCCGGAGCGGGAGCGCGTGGTGATCGAGTTGGCGTACTGGAGCGGCCTCTCGCAGACGGAGATCGCCAGCTACCTCGACGTCCCGCTCGGCACCGTGAAGACCCGGACTCGCACCGGCCTGTCGCGGCTCTCGCGGCTCCTGGACGAGGTGCGTGAATGAGCGACACGCCCGACTTCCGCGACCTCGTCGGCGACGACCTCACTCCGGAGGAGGAGCTCGAGCTCTCGCGCGTCGACCGGCTGCTGCGCTCTGTACCGAGGCCGGCGACCGACGTGCCCGGCTCCCTGACGAGCGCCGTCGAGCGGATCGGCACGTCGACCCCCCTGTGGACGCGCCGGCGGGCCACGGCGGTCGCGGCGCTTGCGGCCGCTCTCGCCGCTCTCTTCTTCGGAGTCGGCCGCTGGACGGACAACGGCTTCGACGCCAGGGCCACGGTGCGTATGAACGCCGCCGACATCGCTCCGCAGGCCTCCGCGGTGATCAAGCTCGGCGCGCGGGACGAGGCCACCGGCAACTGGAAGCTCAGGCTCGAGGTCGACGGCCTGCCCGCGCTCGGCGGCAACGGCTACTACGTCCTCTGGCTCGCGAAGGACGGCAAGTACGCCGGCACCTGCGGAACCTTCAATGTCAACGGGCCGACGACGATCGACATGACGGCGAGCTACCGCTTGTCGGAATACGACGCGTGGGTGATCTCGGAAGCACGGGACAACGCCCCGTGGCTACTCAGCGCGAAGATCTGAGACGCCTAGGGAGCGATGCGGTCCGAGGCGACGAACGCCTCGTAGGTCACCGGCATCCGCTCGGCAAACAGGCGCTCGACGGCGTCGGCGTAGCGGCGGATCTCGCGCTGGGCCGTCTCGGCGGCGCGCAGCGAGACGAAATTCATGAGCGCGCGGGCGTTCACCGTCCAGTAGAACTCGGTGTAGGCGCCGACGGGCATGACCGCGCGGGCGAGCTCCCGGGCGACTCCCATCTCGACCAGACGCTCGTAGGCGGCGAACGCAGCGGCGTACACGGCCGCCAGCTCGTCGCGGGTCGTCTGGGCGACGTCGTCGGAGACGGGCTCGAAGGAGTAGGCGCCGGGTTTCCCGACTTGGCTCCGCACGTCCTCGGGCGCCGGGATGTAGAACTCGTCGGTCGCCATCGCGTAGCGCATGCTGAACTCGTTGAACGAGCCGATGCGGTGCCGGAACCACTCGCGCGCGACGAAGATCGGCGCACGGATGTGGAAGCGAAACGCGTTGTGCTCGAACGGCGTCCCGTGCCGCTCGCGCATGAGGAAGCGGATCAGGCCGGCGTCGCCTTCCTCCATCGCCTCCTTGCGTCGCGCGAAGCTGACCCGGGCGGCGTTGACCACGGAGAGGTCGCTGGCCATCGCGTCGTCGAGACGGACGAACCCGTGATCGAGGACGCGGATCGTGTCCACAGCCGTCGTCTGCTCCACCACGCTCACTCCGATTGAGTCTAACGGCGCCGTAGGAAGGAACCGATGACTGGGGTACAGTTGGCGTCAATACCACGGGGGTCAGGGGTCTCTTCATGAAAGTCGGACACACGTCTAAAGCTTTAGCGCTCGCCGCCGGCCTGGCACTGAGCCTGGCCGCCCATGCCGGCGCCGCGCCGGCGAAGGCGCCGCCCGAGCTGACACCCGCGGCGCCGGACGCTCTCACCCGCGCGCTCGCCCGTGGCGGCCTCGACGAGGCCGAGTACGCGCTCGAACGCGCTCGCTCGCTCGTGGCGCTCGCCGCCGTCCGGCGGGAGTTCGGCGACGTACGCAAGCCCGACCGGCGCGCGGGCACCCTGATCTTTCGCGACCTCCTAGCCCGCCTCCGCTTCCTCTCTCCCTCGGATCGGCAAGAGGCAAGGGCGATCCTCTCGCGGCCGACAGACAGCTCTTTGCCGAACGAGCACCGCTATGAGAGCGACGCGATTCTCGCGGTCACCTGTGACGCAACCCGACCTCTCTGCTTTCACTGGGACGAGAGAGCGGCCAACCGGGATTCCCCGGCCGGCGCGGACGGCAACCCGGCAACCGTTCCCGCTTGGGTGACAACGACGATGACGGTGCTCGCCAACGTTTGGGACACGGAGATCGGGAGCTTCGGCTACCGCGCACCGCTGGCCGACGACGACTCCGCGAACGACGAAGGGGACGGAAACCTGGACATCTACCTTGCCGACCTCGGCGGGGACAGCTCTCCGCTCTTCGGCTACTGCACGAGCGACGATCCAGACGCATTCGCCGAGTGGGCCATCTCTGCCTACTGCGTCCTCGACGACGACTACAGCCAAGCCCAGTTCGGCGCCGGCCAGACTCCGCAGGAGTTTCTCGAGGTCACGGCGGCGCACGAGTTCTTCCACGCCTCGCAGTTCGCCTACGACTTCTTCGAGGATCTCGCACTCATGGAGGGCACGGCGATGTGGATGGAAGGCGAGGTCTACCCGGCCGTCCAGGACCGGATCAACTACCTGAACCGGAGCGCGCTCTCGAACCCAGGGACCCCTGTCGACAGCGGCGGGGGAGGCTTCGAGTACGGAGCGTGGCTCTACTGGCGCTTCCTCTCGGAGAAGGTCTTTGCCGACCGCACGCCGATCAGGGAGATCTGGGAGCGCGCCGACGGCGCAGCGGGCGGTCTCGACGAGTACTCCTTCGAGGCGGCCAAGAACGTCCTCACGGCCCACGGCGAGAACTTCCGACAGGCGTTTGCGCGCTTCGGCTGGACGAACCGGCTCCGCGACTACTCCGAGGGCTCGCTCTATCCCGTCGCGCCTTCGGCCGCGATCTACACGTTCGGGCTCACCCGGACGACCGGCTGGAAGTCCGCCAAGATGCGCCACCTCACGACCCGCTTCTTCCGCTTCCGACCCGGGCCGAACGCTCCGCAGACGGCGATGCTGCACCTGAGCTTCGACCTTCCAAGCCTCTCCTACGGCGCGGCCGCGACGGTGATCCTCTATCGGAAGGACGGGACCACGACGGTGCGCCCCGTCAACCTCGGCCCGAGCGGCGGCGGGGGCCACAACGTCTCCTTCGGTCGCTCGACGGTCAAGAGGGTCGACCTCGTCCTCACGAGCGGGAGCGTCCGCTTCAACTGTCCGCCCAAGGACTTCCCCTTCACCATCTACTCGTGCGGCGGGAGCTCGAAGGACGAGAACCGCTCCTATGTCTGGCGCGCGACGATGAAGGGCTAGGAGACTTCCGGGATCAGCTCGGCTGCTGCACGATCCTGATGTACGGCCGTGGGGACTCCCAGCCTTCCGGGTAGGTCTCCTTCGCCTCGTCGTCCGAGACCGAGCCCGCGATGATCACGTCCTCGCCCTGCTGCCAGTTCACCGGCGTCGCAACCTTGTGCTTGGCGGTCAGCTGCAGCGAGTCGATCACGCGCAACACCTCGTCGAAGTTGCGCCCCGTGGTCATCGGATAGACGAGCACGAGCTTGATCTTCTTGTCCGGCCCGATGACGAAGACGTTGCGCACGGTCTGGTTGTCGGCCGGCGTGCGCGTGAGCGGGTCGCCCGACGTGCTCGCGGGGAGCATGCCGTAGAGCTTCGAGACGTTGAAGTCCTCGTCGCCGATCATCGGATAGTTAGGCGCGTGGCCCTGGGTCTCCTTGATGTCCTCGGCCCACTTCGCGTGGTTTCCGACCGGATCGACGGAGAGCCCGATGACCATCACTCCCCGGCGGTCGAACTCGGGCTTGATCTTCGCCATGTAGCCGAGCTCGGTCGTGCACACCGGAGTGAAGTCCCGCGGGTGCGAGAACAGCACCGCCCAGGAGTCGCCAATCCAGTCGTGGAAGCTGATGCGCCCCTCCGTCGTCTCCGCCTCGAAATCCGGGGCCGTGTCGCCAATCTGCAGAGCCATTCTCTCCTCCTTTGAACTCTTCTCTCGCTCGCTCAAGATGTCTACGTACCGATCGCAGTGGTCACTTTGGATCTCTCCGCGCGGGCCCGTGAAGTGAATACGACCGGCGTACGGCCGGTCGCGTTGGCCTGCTCGATCTGCTCTCCGGTGGTGAGAGACTCTGTGGCGGCGGACATGCGTTCCTCCTGTAGGAACGTCCTCTCCTCAACCTAACGGTCTTGCCTTCCACAGGCTTCCCGCAGAGCTACTGGCCGTTTGCTTGCCAGGAGTAGCGCTCTTGCACCAGGTGGGGCGTTTCTTCGAGCAGGGGCGCCCAGACGCCGAAGCCTGCCGAAGCGACCGGGTCGTTGACGAGCCCGTGGACGACGCGCTCGACCTCAGGTCCCTCGAACACGAAGACAACCCACTCCGCGCCGAGAAAGACGCTGTGCTGGCGGAGGCCGGATTCCTTGACGTCGAACGGCGGGCCGGCCTCGACGATCTGCTCGGCTTGCTCGAGCATTCCCGGTTTGAGCTTCCCGATCACTGCGATTCTCTCCGAGGGCATCACATCTCCTTCGTTGCGTCAGCTGGATGCAGCGAGGCAGTCGCCGCACTCGCCGCGTAGCACGACCTCGTGCGCGTCGACGCGGTAGCCCACGCGCCCGGATGCACTCGCGATGGCGCTCTCGAGGTGGCGGTCGGAGAACGGCTCGACCTTGCCGCAGTCGTCGCAGACCACGTGGTGATGGTGGTCTCCACCCGGCGGCGCGGGCTCGAAGCGGGCGATTCCGTCGCCGACGTCGACGCGTTGGACGAGCCGGAGGTCCGCGAGCACCTCCAGTACGCGGTAGACGGATGCGATTCCGACCGCGCGGCCGTTCTCACGAAGGCTCTCGTGAATCTCCTGCGCGCTCGCGCAGCAGTCCTGGCTCGCGAGCAGGTCGAGGACTGCGGCGCGCGCACCGCCGGCGCGGAAGCCGGCCTCGCGAAGCGCCGCCTCGGTGTGCTCGCGCCAGACAGGGACGGCGGCCATGGTGGAAGATGATAGCGATTCTCATCAGCCTGCTAGGGTGCGCAGTGTGAAGACGAGAATCGTTCTCACTCTCATCGCGGTCGCGGCACTCGCCGGTTGTGGCGGCGGCTCGAGCTCCGAGGGGCAGCGGCCCACGGTCGTCGCGGCGTTCTACCCGCTCGCCTTCGCAGCCGAGCAGATCGGCGGCGGCGGCATCGGCGTCCGGAACCTGACTCCGCCAGGAGTCGAGCCTCACGACCTCGAGCTCTCGGGCAGCGATATCCGCACGATTTCCGAGGCCGGCGTCGTGTTCTACCTCGGCGGAGGGTTCCAGCCCGCCCTCGAGGACGCGATCGCCGCGACGTCCGCGCGCGCCGTCGACGTCCTCGAGGCCGTCGAGACCAAGGAGGGCGGCGAGGAGGAGCAAGCGGTCGACCCTCACGTCTGGCTCGATCCGGTTCGTTATGCCGCGATCGCGGAGCGGATCGGCGCCGAGCTGCAGCGCCTTCCCGAAGCCGAGCGCTTCGCGACGAGGTTGCGAGCGCTCGACCGCGAATTCCGCCACGGACTCTCGCGCTGCGAGCGCGATGAGATCGTCACGAGCCACGCGGCGTTCGGCTACCTCGCGGGACGGTACGGCCTGAAGCAGGTGGCGATCACGGGAGTCTCGCCAGAAGCCGATCCGACACCGCGCGATCTCGAGAACGTCGTGCGCGAGGTACGTGCGGCCGGCGCGACGACTGTGTTCTTCGAGACACTCGTCTCGTCACGACTCGCCGAGACCGTCGCACGCGAGGTCGGCGCGACGACAGCCGTGCTCGACCCGCTCGAAGGCCTGACCGAGAAGGAGATCGCGGCCGGCGAAAACTACTTCTCGGTCATGCGCGAGGACCTCGCAGCGCTCCGAAAGGCGCTCGGTTGCCGGTAGCGGTCGAACTGCGCGACGTCTCGTTCGCCTATGACGGGGGCAGCGCCGTGCTCGAGCACGTGAACCTTGCCGTCGAGGCGGGAGAGTTCGTCGCGATCGCCGCGCCGACCGGCGGCGGCAAGACGACCCTGGTGCGGCTGGCGCTCGGCCTCGAGCGCCCAACGTCCGGCGAGGCCGTCCTCTTTGGCGAGCCCGCGGCCAGGTTCTCGGGCCGCTCCACCCTCGGCTACCTCGCCCAGCGTTCGCAGCTCGGTATCGACGCGCCGGCGACCGTACGTGAAGTCGTCGCCGCGGGCCGGCTCGCGTCGGGGGGACTGCTCGGCCCCCTGCGCCGCCGCGACCGTGCCATCGTCGCCGAGGCGATCGACCGAGTCGGGCTGGCCGACAGCGCCGACGTGCCGCTGCGCACGCTTTCGGGCGGCCAGCAGCAGCGTGCCTTCATCGCCAAGGCGCTCGCGGGCGAGCCGTCGCTGCTCGTCCTCGACGAGCCGACCACCGGGGTCGACGTGGAGGCTCAGGACGCGCTCGCCGCCCTCCTCGACCGCCTCCACCGCGAGCTCGCCGTCACCGTCCTGTACGTCTCGCACGAGTTTGGAGCGGTCGAGCGCTTCGTCGAACGGCTCGTTCTCGTCCGCGGCCGGATCGTCTTCGACGGCCCGCCACAGAAGCTGCCCGGCGTCTGGCACGACCCGTCCCACGTCCATGCTTGACCTCGAGTTCATGCGG
>JBDTRS010000104.1:0-7967 GCA_039931575.1 Gaiellaceae bacterium | reverse complement strand
GGCGCGATCGAGATCCGGACGCAGACGACGGTGCGCCTCGACGTCGCGCCGAAGCCGAAGCGGATGGTGTGGCCGCGGATCGAGACCGACGAGCACATCGGCGCCGTCGCCTGCGCGCGTCCGCTCGAGGACGCCTTCCGCCTCTCGGTCGAGGAGCTCGTCAACTGGATGGTCGACGACTACGGCTTCAGCGCCGCCGACGCGGTGCTCCTGCTCGGGCAGGTCGCCGAGGCGCGCTGCACGCAGCTCGCCAACCCGAAGTACACCTACATCACGAAGATCGCCAAGCGGTATCTGCCGGCGGCGGGCTAGTAGGAGGTCGTCCGAAGCCGGGCTCTACGCCAAGACCCAAATACCTGCGCCGACGGCAACGGCAACGGCGCCAAGAATGATCGCTGCGAGTGCTTGGGTAGCCCCGCCCTCCGTACCTGCACGTCGCCGTCCCTCCACGCCGAGCGTGACGGCGAGTCCACCAAGAATGATTGGTGCGCTGAGGAAAAAGGCCACCACGCCTACAAGGCCAAGGATGCCGCAGATGAGACCGACCTTCGCGGGACGGTTGCGGGCGCCGCTCCAGGCCCAGCCACCGAGAAGGGCGAAGAGCGCAATCGTCAGCACGATCAACAGCGGAACGAGGAGCAAGCCCTCGCGGTCGTGAGGCCAAAGTTCCCAGAGGGGACGATCTTCGTTCTTGACCGCTTCGAGATGAGGAAAGAAGACGGCCGCGAACGCGGTAGCTGCAGCGCCACGCCAAAGGATTGTCTTTGGCGGCAGCGTCTCTCGCATGGACGGTCGGAGCGTCATCGAATCCTAGTAGCGCCGCCGCGGCGACCCTCTATTTCGGCGGTACTTGATGATGTAGAGGGGGAGCGCAAGGCCGAGGACGAGGAAGACGCCGATGCCCCACGCGGTCGCGTGGCGAACGCCGTGGCGGTCGGCATGCAGAAAGACCCCGATTGCCGCGCCGCCGGCGAGCGCCCAGGCAAAGAGGAACTGGCCCAGCGACAGTTGCACCGGTGGAACCTACCGCGCCGCGAGCCCGAACGGGTTCGCTCGGAGTCGCTAGCGGTAACGTGAACTCATGAGACCGCGTCGAAGAGAGGGGAACGGCCGCCGGGGGACGTTCGCGCCCGGACAGGCGCCGGAGCGCCCGGCCGATCCCGACGTGCGGCGCGCGAACCTGCGCCGCGTGGCGATCCTCTTCAAGTCCTACCGCCGGCGCCTTGCGACCGTCCTCGGGCTCATCTTCTTCTCCGCGCTGCTCGGCATCGTCGCGCCGTTCCTCATCCGCGACATCTTCGACGAGGCCTTGCCGAAAAACGACGACCGCCTGCTGACCCTCCTTGTACTGGGGCTGGTCGCAATCGCCGTCGTCACCGGCGTTCTCGGCGTCGCGCAGGCCTGGCTCTCCAACCTCGTCGGCCAGCGCGTGATGCACGACCTCCGCGCCGCCGTCTACCGGCACCTCCAGCGGCTCTCCCTCGCCTTCTTCACGCGCACCCGCACCGGCGAGGTGCAGTCGCGGATCGCCAACGACATCGGCGGCGTCGAGCGGGTCGTCACCTCGACGGCGACGTCGATCGTCTCGAACGTCACCACCGTCGTCGCGGCCGTCGTCGCGATGTTCCTGCTCGACTGGCGCCTGGCCGTCTTCTCGCTTGCGCTCGTACCCCTATTCGTCCTCCTGACGCGCAAGGTCGGCGAGCAGCGCCGCCTGATCACGACCGATCGGCAGAAGACGATGGCCGACATCTCGACGCTCGTCGAGGAGTCGCTCTCCGTTTCCGGGATGCTGCTCGGCAAGACGATGGGCCGAAGCCCCGAGCTGGCCGACCGCTTCGAGCAAGAGTCATCCCAGCTCGCGAGCCTCGAGGTGCGGCAGGTGATGGCGGGCCGCTGGGTGATGGCCTCGATCCAGATGAGCTTCTCGATCATGCCCGCCCTCGTCTACTGGTTCGCCGGCCAGAGCTTCGTCGGCGCCGTCTCGCTGGGGACGATCGTCGCGTTCACGACCCTGCAGACGCGGCTCTTCTGGCCCGTTGGCTCGTTGCTCTCGGTGCAGATCGACATGCAGACCTCGCTTGCGCTCTTCGATCGCGTCTTCGAATACCTCGACCTCCCGGTGGAGATCGTCGAGCGCGAGGACGCGGTCGACCTGCCGCCCTGCCGGGGCGACGTGGCGTTCGAAAACGTCTGGTTCCGCTACGAGGAAGGCCCGTGGACACTGGAGGACGTCAGTTTCGAAGTGCCCGCGGGCACGACGACGGCCGTCGTCGGTGAGACCGGTTCGGGCAAGACGACCGTCGGCTACCTCGTCGCCCGCCTCTACGACGTCGAGGGCGGCCGCGTCACGATCGACGGGATCGACATCCGCAGCGCCACGCACTCGTCGCTCGCACACACGGTCGGCGTCGTCTCGCAGGAGACGTATCTCTTCCACGCGTCGATCAAGGACAACCTCCGCTTCGCCAAGCCGGAGGCGTCCGACGAGGAGGTCGAGGAAGCGGCCCGCGCCGCGCGGATCCACGACTTGATCGCGGGCCTGCCCGAGGGCTACGACACGCTGGTGGGCGAGCGCGGGTACCGCTTCTCCGGCGGCGAGAAGCAGCGCATCGCGATCGCGCGCACGATCCTGCGGAACCCACCGGTACTCGTTCTCGACGAGGCGACCAGCTCACTCGACACGCGCACCGAGCGTGCCGTACAAGAGGCGCTCGACCGCCTGGCTGAAGACCGGACGACGATCGCGATCGCCCACCGCCTCTCGACGATCCGCGACGCCCACCAGATCGTCGTGCTCGACCAGGGCCGCATCGTCGAGCGCGGCCCGCACGACGAGCTGCTCGCCCTCGGCGGGCAGTACGCGCGGCTCGTCTCGCGCGACGCAGACCTCGGCCCGACGGTCCACGTTCCGGCGGAAGAGCTCGCTTGATATTCATTCGACCAGGAGGCCGTATGGCAACGAAGGCAGATTTCAACCAGGAAGAGTGGGAAGCGCTGCAGAAGGGCGTGACCGGAGCGGGACTCTTGCTGGCGGTCAGCGATCGCAGCTTCTTCGACAGCTTCAAGGAAGCCGGAGCCCTCGCGCGGCATCTGGCCGAGGCCCGGCAAAGCGCCTCGAGCGAGCTCATCCGTGAGCTCGCCGAAACGCGGGGCACGGGCTTCGGGCTCACCTCTTCGCCGGGCGAGATCGAAAGCGAGACCCTCGAGGCTTTGCGGAAGGCGATGGAGGCACTCGAAGCCAAGGCGCCCGAAGAGGCCGACGCCTACCGGAGCTTTGTCCTCGAGGTCGCCGAGTCCGTCGGCAAGGCGGCAGCCGGTGGGGACATGGCCGAGAACGAGTCGCTCGAGAAGATCAGGTCCGCGCTGGGAAGCTAGTACTCGTTTGACTTGGCTGCGAACATGTGTTCGTGCCGACGACAGGAACGATTCTCCACGCTGACGCCGACTCGTTCTACGCGTCGGTCGAGCAGCGGGATGACCCCCGGCTGAGGGGCCGGCCGGTGATCGTCGGCGCCGGCGTCGTCCTTGCTGCGAGCTACGAGGCGAAGGCCTTCGGTGTGCGCACGGCCATGGGCGGACGCCAAGCCCGGCGCCTCTGCCCTCAGGCCGTCGTCGTGCCGCCCCGCATGGAGGCGTACTCCGAGGCGAGCAAGGCGATGTTCCGCGTCTTCGAGGACGCGTCGCCGCTCGTCGAGGGCCTCTCGATTGACGAGGCGTTCCTGGACGTGCGCGGGATGGAACGGATTTCGGGGACGCCGGCCGAGATCGCCCTGCGCTTACGGCACGACGTGCGCGAGCGCGTCGGCCTCCCCGTCACCGTCGGCGTGGCCCGAACGAAATTTCTCGCCAAGGTCGCGAGCGGCGTGGCGAAGCCAGACGGGCTCCTCGTCGTGCCGGCCGACAAGGAGCTCGACTTCCTCCATCCGATACCGGTCGAGGCGCTCTGGGGCGTCGGCGCGGTCACTGGACACAAGCTGCGCTCATTCGGGATCATGACCGTCGGGCAGGTCGCGCGGAGCGCCGAGGAGGACCTCGTCGCCTTCCTCGGGCGCGCAACGGGCCGGCACCTGCACGCGCTGGCGCTGAACCGCGACCCGCGCCCTATCCATCCCGGACGCCGGCGGCGCTCGATCGGCTCGCAGCGCGCGCTCGGCCGCTCGCGGAGCTCGCACGAGGAGCTTGACACCGTCCTCATCGGGCTTGTCGACCGCATCACGCGGCGGATGCGGGCCGCGGGACGGGTTGGCCGCACGGTCGTCCTTCGCCTCCGCTTCGGCGATTTCTCGCGCGCGACGCGCTCGCACACGCTGCCGCATGCGACCGCGCACACGGAGACGATCCTCGCGACGGCGCGAGGCCTGCTCACGGCGGTCATGCCGGAGCTCGAGCGCCGGGGTGCCACGCTCGTCGGCATCTCGGTCGCGAACCTCGAGAACGACGGCGCGCTCCAGCTCGCGCTCCCGTTCGACCGGCGCGGCGGCCTGGCGCTCGACGTGGCGCTCGACGAGATCCGCCGCCGCTATGGCTCCGAGGCTGTCACGCGTGCGGTGCTCATAGGTCGCACGCAGGGCCTGACCGTGCCGCTGCTTCCCGACTGAACCCGTCTACGCCGGCCGGCTCAGGAGCAGAGACCGTCGGCCTGTCGGGTGAGACGATCTGGATCCGGCCGCTGGTTCCGTTGGGCTCTGATCCAAGTGTTGATTCGCGTGCGAGGGACAATCCAGACGCGGTCGTGCTTGAAGGGCTCGCGCTCGCGCGTCGCAAGGCAGATCACGGGCGTCACCCAAACGCCGAGTTGATCGTGCACGGCGGCCGCTCGTCCGCGAGCCTTCGCCAGGTCGCCATCCTCGTATCGAGACCGCTTGGTCTCGACCATGAAGACGCCGGTCGGACCTGCGACTAGATGATCGACATTGCCCGGACCGACTTCGTCGAGGTCATGCATCACGACGAACTCAGGCCGAAGCTTGTTCAACTCCTCGCCGACCGCTTCTTCCGCGCGCGCTCCTCCGAGCCAGTGGACGGCGTCGTCCATTTTCCGGTTCGCGTATCGCCACACGCCCACCGCCAAAACAATGACCAAGATGCTGCTCGCGACCGTCGCCCGGCTGGAGACGAGGAGTCCGACGGCGAGCAGCGCAATGGCTATCAGAAGGCCGCAAAGCAACCAGACGTAGCGGCTCTTGCGTGCGGCCTGCTCGCTGACCCAAGCGCCGGGTGCTCCTTCGACGTCGAAGGCCATGGCCTACCTATCGGATTTCGCCGCCCTGGGCCTGAGCCCCGCTACTCTCGGCGGGTGCCCCTGCGCGCAGACATCCGCAACGTCGCCATCGTCGCGCACGTCGACCACGGGAAGACGACGCTCGTCGACGCCATGCTCTGGCAGTCCGGCTCCTTCCGGGAGAACGAGGAGGTAGCCGACCGCGTGCTCGACTCGATGGACCTCGAGCGCGAGAAGGGCATCACGATCCTGGCCAAGAACACGGCCGTGCGCCACGGCGGCCTCAAGATCAACATCGTCGACACACCGGGCCACGCGGACTTCGGCGGCGAGGTCGAGCGCGGCCTGACGATGGTGGACGGCGTCCTCCTCCTCGTCGACGCGAGCGAGGGGCCGCTCCCGCAGACGCGCTTCGTCCTGCGCAAGGCGCTCGAGGCGCGCCTCCCCGTCATCCTCGTCGTGAACAAGGTCGACCGGCCGGATGCGAGGATCAGCGAGGTCGTGGACGAGGTCTACGCACTCTTCCTCGACCTCGACGCCGACGAGAGCCAGATCGAGTTCCCGATCGTCTACGCGAACGCGCGGGCGGGGCAGGCGGGCCTCGCCCCGGATGAGCTCGCACCCGATCTCGAGCCGCTCTTCGAGACCCTGGCGGCGCACATTCCGGCGCCTTCCTACACCGAGGGCCACCCGCTGCAGGCTTTGGTGACCAATCTGGACGCCTCGCCGTACCTCGGCCGGGTCGCGCTCTGCCGTGTCTTCGAGGGGACGATCCGGCAGGGCCAGCCGATCGCCTGGTGCCGCGCGGACGGGACCATCGAGCGCACCAAGGTCACCGAGCTCTACGTCAGCGAGGCGCTCGACCGCGTGCCCGCTGCCGAAGCCGGCCCGGGCGAGCTGATCGCCGTCGCCGGGATTCCTGAGGTGACGATCGGCGAGACCCTCGCCGACGTGGACGACCCGCGCCCGCTCCCCGTCATCGGCGTCGACGAGCCGAGCCTCGCGATGACGATCGGGATCAACACCTCTCCCCTCTCAGGCCGCGACGGCGACCGGCTGACCGCGAGCATGGTGAAGGCGCGGCTCGACCAGGAGCTCGTCGGCAACGTCTCGCTCCGCGTGCTGCCGACCGAGCGGCCGGAGGTCTGGGAGGTGCAGGGCCGCGGCGAGCTCCAGCTCGCGGTGCTCGTCGAGATCATGCGCCGCGAGGGCTTCGAGCTCACGGTCGGGAAGCCGCAGGTCGTGACGCGCGAGATCGACGGCAAGCGGCACGAGCCGGTCGAGCGCCTCGCCATCGACGTGCCGGACGACTACGTCGGCGTGATCACGCAGCTCCTCGCCCTGCGCAAGGGCCGGCTCGAGCAGATGGTCAACCACGGGACGGGCTGGGTGCGGATGGAGTACCTCGTGCCCGCGCGCGGGCTGATCGGCTTTCGCACCGAGTTCCTCACCGAGACGCGCGGCACCGGCATCCTCCACCACGTTTTCGACAGCTATGAGCCCTGGCACGGGGAGATGCGGATGCGCCCGACGGGGAGCCTGGTGGCCGACCGCGCCGGCGCCGCGACGTCGTTCGCGCTGCTGAACCTGCAGGAGCGCGGCCAGCTCTTCGTCGCGCCGGGCGCCGAGGTCTACGAGGGCATGGTCGTCGGCGAGAACGCGCGCGCCGAGGATCTCGACGTCAACGCGACGAAGGAGAAGAAGCTGACGAACATGCGCTCCTCGACCGCGGACGAGCTGGTGCGCCTGATCCCGCCGCGGCCGTTGTCGTTGGAGCAGGCCCTCGAGCTAATCCGGGAGGACGAGTGCGTCGAGGTGACGCCGGGGTTTATCCGACTGCGGAAGGTTGAGCTGGCGGCCCAGAAGCGGCAGTCGGCCGCTTCGAAGAAGGCACGAGGGCTGGCCGCCGTTTAAGGCGGAAAACCCGCGCCTCACGCTATCTCAGAGCCGTTCCGAGTCCTGCAAGCCACGCCACGACCGTACCGCCGCCGAGGACGTACAGAAGCACGAACCGATCCACGAAGAGCTCGAAGCTCCATCCCTGGCGGTGCTTAAGGATGCGAATTCTCATCCGCAACCTCGCGGGCTCGCGCAAGCAATTTGGAACGCTTTCCCTTTGGGCCGAACGGCGGCTGCAGCGTGTAATGATGCTCCACGGTGAAGCCGAGGGGCGCCGCTTCGGACGGCTTCTTGAGTCGGCGAACAGTGAGCAGGCCCTGTTCACGCAGGCTTCGTAACCCTCGTCCAGCGGTATCGGGCGAAATCCCATACCAAGTCGGGGCTTTCGTCTCGGGGAGTACAAAATCATCAAGGAGGGACAGTCCAATCAGGAGCACAGCCTTGGCCGGGAGTGAGAGCTTTCCGAACCAATGATGGGTCCAATATTCGAACGGCACGTGGAACCACTGGCCGCCTCGCAATCCTGGGAGATAAGCGGCTCCCGACCCATCTTCACGAAGCATCACGATCTCTCGGTAGCGCCCCCGGCGACCCTCGCGAGAGATGAGCTTCTGCTCTTCAAGCCATTTCCACTGCTTGGAGATCGTTGCGGCGGCTGTTTCGGGTGTACCCACGCCCAGAATTCGGGCCCACACACCCGAGGGCTGGGCGACGTTGTAGGGAGCTCGAGTGGCAAGGAGAAGGCCCAAGAGATAAAGATCAAGGGCTCTTGGCCGACCGGCCGAGACAAAGGAGGCCAAAGGTCCAGGCTACGGAGAGCAGCAGCAGCCCCGCCAGCGAGAAG
>JBDTRS010000103.1:0-8113 GCA_039931575.1 Gaiellaceae bacterium | reverse complement strand
ACGAGGAAGCGCTCGCCGCGTTCCATCTCCTCGCCGAGCGGGAGGGGATCATCCCGGCGCTCGAGCCGGCTCACGCCCTCGCGCGCGCGCTCGACCTCGACGCGGACCTCGTCCTCGTCGGCCTGTCCGGCCGCGGCGACAAAGACCTGGCGACGGTGCTGGCACGGTGAAGAAAGTCTCGATCTACCTGATGGCCGGGCCCGAGACCCCCGTCCTCGCGGAGGCGGCGGTCGCAGGCGGAGCCGACCTGCTCGAAATCGGCTTCCCCTTCTCCGACCCGCTTGCGGACGGGCCGGTCATCCGGCTCGCAGGAGAGCGCGCGCTCGCCCGAGGCATGCGCACGGCCGCCTGCCTCGAGTGCCTCGCCAAAACGAGGTCGCTGGTGGACGTTCCGCTCATCCCGATGACCTACGCCTCGATTCTCGAGGCCTACGGCTACGAGCGTTTCCGCGACGACGCGCGGGCGGCGGGCGCGACGAGCCTCATCGTCGCCGACCTTCCTCTGGAGGCGGCGCCCGAGATTCCCCGTGTCCAGCTCGTCGCCCCGACGAGCCCTGACGAGCGCATCCGGCTCGCCGCGGAGCGCACCGACGGGTGGCTCTACCTCGTTTCCCTCACCGGCACAACGGGGGCCCGGGCCAGCGTCTCGGAGCAGCTCGCGGGCCTGGTCGAGCGGGCCCGCCGCGTGACCGGCGTCCCGCTGCTCGCCGGCTTCGGGATCTCGACGCCGGAGCAGGCCGCGTCCGCGGCAGCGCTCGCCGACGGCGTCGTCGTCGGAAGCAGAGCGGTCGAGGTCGCGGACGCGGAGGGCCCCGAAGGGCTCACCCGCTACGTCGCCTCGCTCCGTCGAGCGGTCGACGCCGTGCAGCCCGCCGTGGCGTAGCCTTCGCGCGTGGCTCGGCCCCGCGCACGCGATCTCGGGATCGCGGTCGGCACCCTTCCGACCGGAGAGCTGAATGCGATCACCGACGTTCCCGGTGTGCGCGTCGGCCACAGGACGCTGATCGAAGGGGACGACATTCGCACCGGAGTAACCGTCATCCTCCCGCACGAGGGCAGCCCGTGGTACGAGCCGCTCTTCGCCGGTGCGCATCGCCTGAACGGGAACGGCGAGCTCACCGGCCTGGAATGGATCCGCGAGTCGGGGATGCTTTGTTCGCCGGTCGGCCTCACGAACACCCACTCCGTCGGCATCGTGCGCGACGCCCTGATCGGCGCGGAGATCGAGTCCCGCACCGACGAGCGCGAGTTCTGGAGCCTTCCGGTCGTCGGCGAGACCTGGGACGGCCTCCTGAACGACATCAACGGCATGCACGTTCGCGCGGAGCATGTGGCCGAGGCCCTCGACGCCGCGAGCGACGGCCCGGTTGTCGAAGGGGCCGTCGGCGGCGGCACGGGCATGATCTGCCACGGCTTCAAGGGTGGGATCGGAACGTCGTCGCGAATCGTCGAGGGAGCGGGAGGGGCTCTCGTCGGGGTGCTCGTGCAGGCGAACCACGGCCGCCGCGAGCGCTTGCGCGTCAACGGGATCCCGGTCGGCGAGCGCATCCCGGTCTCGGAGGTCCCGGATCCCTACGGGCGCGTCCCTCCCGGTGCGGGCTCGATCATCGTTCTCGTCGCTACAGACGCCCCCCTCCTCCCGGTGCAGTGCGAGCGCCTCGCCCAACGCGCCGGTCTGGGCATCGCGCGCGCCGGAGGAGTGGGCGAGCACTCGAGCGGCGATCTCTTCCTCGCCTTCTCGACCGGGAACCGTGGGTTGCCGTCGGCGGACTACGGAGCCGAAGCGCCGCTCTCGATCCCCGTCCGGATGCTCGCCAACAACTACATCACCGCCCTCTTCGACGCGGTCGTGGAAGCGACGGAAGAGGCGATCGTGAACGCGCTCTGCGCAGGCGAGACCATGACCGGGGCACACGGCGCCACTGCGTACGAGCTCCCGCTCGACCGGCTCCGGGGACTCGTTACCGAGGCCTGAAGCACGAAACCCGCCGGGCGGCGGCGGGTTTCGCTTCTTGCCTGGGCGGTCGGGCGACCCTGGTTCAGGGCGAGAGGGTGAAGACCTGCTCGCAGTTCGTGGCGGCGTCGCCGGGCCGGATGACCGCGACGTCCCAGTCACCGTCGTTCTCACCACAGTCGATCGTGTCGACGAGGGCGTCGTCGGCTGCTGCGAAGACGTGGTCGTCGCCCTCGCCCCCGCTTCCGCTGTCCGTGCCCCAGCCGAGCCAGATCCAGTCGTTGCCGGCCCCGCCGTCGAGGCTGTCGTCCTCGGAGCCTCCCCACATGTAGTCGCGGCCGTTGCCGCCCGAGACGGTGTCGTTTCCGCTCTGGCCGAAGAGGAAGTCGCTGCCGCCGAGACCGGAGACGGTGTCGTTGCCGGCGCGGGCGTAGATGAAGTCGCGCCCTTCCGTCCCTTCGAGGACGTCGTCGCCGGCGGTGCCGCGCTTCACGACGCCGCGAGCGGGCGCTTCCCCGACGACGCTGCGCACGTGCTCGCAGTCGATCGCGACATCGCCGGTGCGGATGAAGGCGCGGTCGTCGTCACCCGGGCCGCAGTCGACCACGTCGACGTTGCCGTCGTCGGCAGCCGCGTAGAGATAGTCGTTCCCCGCGCCGCCTTCGAGGGTGTCGGTGCCGCGGCCGGCATAGAGCGTGTCCGGGCCGTTGCCCCCGTCGAGGCTGTCGTCCCCCGGCCCGCCGAAGCCAAAGTCGCGGCCGTCGTCCCCGGACACGGTGTCGTTCCCCGCTCCTCCAAGGAGAAAGTCGCTGCCGGCAAGCCCGGAGAGCGAATCGTTGCCGGCGCGGCCGTAGATGAAGTCTCTGACGCCGGTCCCGACGAGAGTGTCGTCGCCGGATGTCCCCGTGACGACCTTCGCGGACGCCGCCGGGATGACGACGAGCACCGCCGCGAGGGCGAGCAGGAGAAGCACGAGTTTCCGCATTTGGGGGGCTCCTTCGAGAGGTTGGCCGAGAATGTGTCTGCCAAGACAACCACCGGCGTTTGAACCGGCTGTGCGGATTTCGTAAGCGTCTCGTTAACCCGTCGGCGGCCTTAGGCTACGGCCGTGCACACGATCGAGCTGACACCAGAGGAACTCGAGCTCCTCCGGGCCGCCCTCCACTCCTACCTCGATGACTTCGGCCACGAGGAGGCGGACGTCCTGCGCCGGATCAAGGCGGTCCTCGCGAAGCTCCCCGTCGCGCCCGAATAGTGGCGGTCCTCGAGACGCGGGTCGACCGCAGCTCTCCGGACTTCGCCGCCAACCGGGAGCGGATGGAAGCCCTCGTGGCCGAGCTCCGCGAGCGCACAGCGAAGACCGCAACGGGAGGCGGACAGGAAGCGGTCGAGCGGCACCGCTCGCGCGGCAAGCTCCTCGCGCGCGAGCGCATCGACCGGTTGCTCGACCCGGGCTCCGCCTTCCTCGAGTTGGGCGGGCTGGCCGCAAACGGGCTCTACGACGACGAGGCGCCCGCCGCGGGGATCGTGACGGGGATCGGGGTCGTGGAAGGACAGCAGTGCGTCGTGGTCGCCAACGACGCGACCGTGAAGGGCGGCACCTACTTCCCGCTCACCGTCAAGAAGCACCTGCGCGCCCAGGAGGTAGCGGAGCAGAACCATCTCCCGTGCATCTACCTGGTCGACTCCGGCGGCGCCTTCCTTCCCCTCCAGGACGAGGTCTTCCCCGATCGCGACCACTTCGGGCGCATCTTCTTCAACCAGGCCGTCATGTCGGCGCAGGGAATCCCGCAGGTCGCCGTCGTGATGGGCTCGTGCACCGCCGGCGGCGCCTACGTCCCGGCCATGAGCGACGAGACCGTGATCGTGAAGGGGACCGGCACCATCTTCCTCGGCGGCCCCCCGCTCGTGAAGGCGGCGACGGGCGAGGAGGTCAGCGCTGAGGAGCTCGGAGGGGCCGACGTGCACGCTCGCGTCTCCGGGGTCGCCGATCATTACGCGGTTTCGGACGAGCACGCCCTGGCGCTCGCGCGCGAGATCGTCGCCAACCTCAATCGCCGGCCCCCAGATCCACCGTGGGAGCCGGAGCCGCCCGAGGAGCCCCTCCACGACCCGGCCGACCTCTACGGCATCGTCCCGGAGGACTACGCCAAGGGATACGACGTGCGCGAGGTGATCGCGCGCATCGTCGACGGCAGCCGCTTCCACGAGTTCAAGGCGGTGTACGGCGAGACGCTCGTCTGCGGGTTTGCCCACATCGAAGGGTTCCCCGTCGGGATCCTCGCGTCGAACGGCGTCCTCTTCTCCGAAAGCGCGCTCAAGGGCGCCCACTTCGTCGAGCTCGCCTGCAAGCGCCGCATCCCACTCGCTTTCCTTCAGAACATCACCGGCTTCATGGTCGGGAAGGAGTACGAGGCCGGCGGGATCGCGAAGGACGGGGCGAAGCTCGTCACCGCGGTGGCCTGCGCCCAGGTGCCGAAGTTCACGGTCCTGATCGGCGGCTCCTTCGGCGCGGGGAACTACGGGATGTGCGGGCGCGCGTTCGGCCCGCGCCAGCTCTGGATGTGGCCGAACGCCCGGATCAGCGTCATGGGCGGAGAACAGGCGGCGGCTGTTCTCTCGGCGGTCGGGAGTGCCGACCCCGACGAGATTCGCGCCAAGTACGAGCGCGAAGGGAGCCCCTACTACTCGACGGCTCGCCTATGGGACGACGGCATCGTCGACCCGCTCGACACGCGGCGCGTGCTCGCCCTCGGGATTTCGGCCAGCCTGAACGCCCCGATCCCCGAGACGACCTTCGGCGTCTTCAGGATGTAGCGGCCGGGAGGCTCGGGAGGCCCGGCGCCCCCGACTACTACGCGAAGATCGCTTCGAGCTTGCCCTCGAGCTCGGCCCGCTGCGCGCTCGTGAGTGGCCGAAGCGGCGCGCGAACATCTCCTCGAACCGGTACGCCTCGCCAGGCCAGGGCCGCCTTGACTGCCGCGTTGAACTGGTAGGCCTGGAGCGCCTCGCGGATCGAGGCGACGAGCTCCGGCCCCGCCTCCGGGTCGCTGTTGAGGCGCGCGACGCAGTCCGGAAACGCCGCCGCGACTCCCGACACCGTTCCCGCCGCGCCCGCGGCCAGCGCCTCCGGAAGAAGCGGCTCCGCGCCGACGAAGACGTCGAGGCCTTCGAGCAGGTAAGGCTTCACCGCCTCGAAGGGGGTGTCCGAGACCTTCATGCCCGCGAGGTTGGGCACCTCGGCCCGCAGCCGCTCGACGACCGCGAGCGGGATCGGGTAGCCGCTGCGCGCCTCGAACTCGTAGAGGAAGAACGGGACGGGCGCGCAGGCGAGCGCCGCGGCCGCGAAGTGGGCGAAGAGCGAATCGTCGTCGAGGGGGAAGTAGGGCGGCGGGATGACGGCGACCCCGTCGGCTCCCTGCTCGGCGGCGTGCTGAGCGAGCGCGACGGTGTCCGCGGTCGTCTGGGCGCCGCAGTGGACGGCCACCGACAGGCGGCCGCGGCAGGCACCCAGATAGAGCGCGGCCGCGCGGCGGCGCTCGTCGAGAGAAAGAAGAATCCCCTCGCCTGTCGTGCCGAGCGCGAGAATCCCGTCGAGACCCCCTGCCGCGAGGTAGTCGACGACCGGGTCGAAGGCCCCCTCGTCGAGTCGCACGCCGTCGTCGCGAAGGGGCGTGACGGCGGCGGCAAGGGCACCGTGGATCATGGGAGAACCCTAAGCTGCGGACCGATGAGCGCGCTCCGGGTGGAGAGGGAGGGCTCGGTCCTGCGGGTGACGCTCGCGCGGCCCGAGCGCCGAAACGCCTTCGACGCTTCCCTCATTGCCGAGCTGACGGAAGCCTTCGCCGACGTCGGCGACGCGGGGGCCGTCGTCCTGGCCGGCGAAGGCGAGGCCTTCTGCGCCGGCGCGGACGTCGAGTGGCAGCGCGCAGCGATCGACCTGACCTACGACGAGAACGTCGAGGACGCGCTTCGCCTCTACCGGATGTGCGAGGCGATCGACCGCTGTCCGGCGCCGGTCGTCGCCCGCGTCCAGGGCTACGCCCTCGGCGGCGGCAGCGGCCTCGTCGCCTGCTCGGACATCGTCGTCACCGACGCAGGCGCCGTGTTCGGCTTCACGGAGGTACGGCTCGGGATCATCCCGGCGGTCATCTCCCCCTTTGTCCTGCCGAAAATCAGCGCGGCCGCACGACGCTACTTTCTCACGGGCGAGCGGTTCGGGGCCGCCGAGGCGCTCCGCATCGGCCTCGTCAGCGAGGTGCGGGAGACCGACCTCGAAGAGCGGGCCGAGCAGATCGTGTCCGACTTGCTCGCAGGCGGCCCGGAGGCCGTGCGGGCCGCCAAGAAGCTCGTGCGCGAGCACCCCGGCGCCGACGAAGCCGCCCGGATCGCCGCCGAGCGGCGCGCGAGCGCGGAGGGCCAGGAAGGCCTGCGCGCCTTCCTCGAGAAGCGCACCCCCGCATGGAGATCCGAAAGCTCCTCGTAGCGAACCGGGGCGAGATCGCGGCGCGGATCTTCCGCACCTGCGACCGGCTCGGCATTGCCACCGTCGCCGTTGCGGCGCCGGGCGAGGCCGCCGTCTTTCACACCCGGCGGGCCGGCGAGGTCTTGGAAGTGCCGAGCTATCTGGACAGTGGGGCGCTTGTCGAAGCGGCGAGCCGGTCGGGCGCGGACGCGCTCCATCCCGGCTACGGCTTCCTGGCCGAGAACGCGGATTTCGCCGAGGCGGTCGGTGCTGCCGGCGTTCGCTTCGTGGGCCCGTCTCCCGCAGCGATCCGGGCCGCAGGCGACAAGCTCGAGGCGAAGCGCCTGGCCGCAGAGGCAGGGGTGCCAGTCGTCCCGACCGGCGAGCCCGCCGAGCTCGGCTTTCCCCTCATCGTCAAGGCGGCGGCGGGCGGCGGCGGGCGCGGGATGCGGGTGGTGCGCAGGCAGGAGGAGCTCGACGAGGCGCTCGAAGCGGCCGGCCGCGAGGCCGCAGCCGGCTTCGGCGACGACCGCGTCTTCTGCGAGCGCTACGTAGAGCGCCCGCGGCACGTCGAGATCCAGCTCCTGGCAGATGCCCACGGCACGGTCATCCATCTGGGCGAGCGCGACTGCTCCGTGCAGCGGCGCCATCAGAAGGTGCTCGAGGAAAGTCCGTCACCCGCCGTCACCCCGGCCCTCCGCGCCGCGATCGGAGACGCGGCGATCGCCTTCGCCCGGATCGTCGGCTACGAGAACGCGGGAACGGCCGAGTTCATGCTCGCCGGGGACGAGTTCTTCTTCCTCGAGCTGAACGCCCGGATCCAGGTCGAGCACCCCGTCACGGAGCTCGTCACCGGAATCGACCTCGTCGAGCAGCAGCTTCGCATCGCCTCGGGCGAGCGGATCGCCCTGGAGCCAGAGCCCTCAGGACATGCAGTCGAGGCCCGCTTGTACGCCGAGGACCCCGTCACGTTCCTCCCACGCACGGGCACGCTGAAGCGCCTGCGCCTGCCCGAGGGGATTCGCGTCGACCAGGGAGTCGAGGAAGGCGACGAGGTGGGCCTGGCCTATGACCCGCTGATCGCGAAGCTGATCGCCGCCGGGGAGACGCGGGAGGACGCACTCGACCGGCTCGGAGAGGCGCTGCGGGAGACCGAGGTGCGCGGCGTCGAGACGAACCTCCCGTTTCTCCGCTGGCTCGTCGCGCACCCGGCGCTCCGCGCAGGGGAGGCCACGACCGCCTTCCTGGCCGAGAATCCGCCCCTCTCCCGCCCGCCGAGGGTTCCGCGCCCCTGGGCCCGGCCCTGGCGCCTGAACAATGGCTCCACCCCGACGCGAACGGCCCCGCCGACGGTCGAAGCGAGTGCCCACGCCGAATCCGCGGGCGGCGGCCAAAGCGCGCTCAAGGCGCCGATGCCCGGTGTCGTCATCCGGGTCCTCGCCGGCGAAGGTGACCGCGTGGCGCCGCGGCAGCCTCTGGTCGTGCTGGAGGCGATGAAGATGGAGACGCCGCTGGTCTCACCCTACGAAGCCGTCGTGCGCCGGGTCCACGTCCAGGAGGGTGACCGGGTCGCCGGCGGTGCCCTCCTGGTCGAGCTGGAGGAGTAGTGAGCGACCCGCTCGCCCAGTTCCGCGCCTGGTTCGACGAGGCGACAGCGACCGGCGCGCCGCTGCCGGAGGCGATGACGCTCGCGA
>JBDTRS010000102.1:0-8284 GCA_039931575.1 Gaiellaceae bacterium | reverse complement strand
GCCGTCGTGGCCCGCAGGGGACTCCTCTTCGTACTCGGTGCCGCAGCAGGCGCCGCCCTCCTCGGCGCGACGCGCCGGCGTGGCCGGCGCGAGGCCGGGCAGGCGAACACCGGCCGCGAGCGCACCGAGCAGCTCCGCCGCGAGATCGAGGCCTCGCGCGCGCGCCTGCGCGAGAGCATCCACTCGAAGGGCGGCTAACCCTTGCTGCGGCGCGCCGTGGCTGCCGCGGGCGGAACCGCCGCGGCGGGTCTCGCATGGTCGCTCTTCGAGGCGCAGTGGGTGGAGCTCCGCGAGGTCGACGTGCCCATCCGGAGTCTCCCTGAGGAGCTCGAGGGCTTCCGGATTCTCCACCTCTCCGACTTCCACCTCGGAACGCTCTCGCTGAACGGGCGCGCGCTCGACCGCGCCATCCGCTGGGCCCAGGAAGACGAGCTCGACCTGGTGGCCCTCACCGGCGATCTGCTTTCGCGCCAGCGCGGCGAGCCCGCCCTCAGGCGGGCGATCGCGGCGCTCGCGCCTCGCTACGGCGTGTTCGCGGTGCTCGGAAACCACGATGTCGACGTCACGCGCGACCCCTTCTCGCAGCCGACGGATGCGGGCGGCGTCGAGGCCGAGGGCGCTGTCCTGCTCGAGGACGAGTCGGTCGTGATCGAAGTGGGCGCGGCCAAAGTGCAGGTCGTGGGAGGCGACCCGCGGCGCGGCTGGAAGCGGCGTCCACCGGGCCGCCTCGCCGACCCCGCCGCCGCCTTCCGGATCCTCCTTTTCCACTTCCCGGACGTGACGCGCTTTCTGCCGCCCGGTGCCTTCGACCTGATCCTCGCGGGGCACCTCCACGGAGGGCAGATCTGCCTCCCGACGCCGCGCGGCAAGATTCGTCTCGAGCACCTGCGCGCGCCGCACTGGGAGGGCCTGCGCGAGACTCCCGCCGGAATGCTTCACGTGTCGCGCGGCCTGGGGACGAGCTTTGTCCCGTTTCGCTTCCTGGCGAGGCCCGAAGCAACCAGGCTCGTGCTAAGAAGAGCCCGCTGATGCCCCACCGCCTTCACCCGGTCACCGCAGTGTCGATCGCGCAGGCGCCGCCGCCATGCGTCGACTGCGTCTTCTGGCAATCGCGCCGCCAGCGACCGGTGACGAAGGAGAAGTGGGCGGAGCGGATCGAAGACGACTGGGGCGCGTGGGGGACGCTCTACTTCGACGAAGGCGACCGGCTGCTCGGCTTCATCCAGTTCGGGCCGGCCGGGCACTTCCCGCGTGCAGACGACCTCCCCGCTGGGCCGCCCTCCGACGACGCCGTGCTCATCACCTGCGCCTATCTCGTCGACTTGACCGCGCCGTGGGCGATGCAGAGCCTGTTCCTCTCGGCGATCGGCGAGGCCCGCGACAACGGCGCGAAGGCGATCGAGACCTTCGCGTACAGGTACCCCGAGGGGGAGAGCGCCTACGAGCGCTTCCTCGTCCACCGGACGATCTTTCCATCCGACTTCCTCGCGGACTTTGGCTTCTATCCGGTGCGCTGGGACGGAAACGTCGCGCTCGCCCGCCTCGAGCTCGGAGGTCTGCAGCCCGTCGAGGAACCACCGACGGCCCTGGTGTGGCGCAAGATGAAGGAGGCCTTGACGCCGCAGCCCCTGCCTGAGCGCCCGGGACTAGGCGGGTAGGAACCGGCGCTCGAGGAGCGCCTCGGCGATCTGGACGGCATTCAGGGCGGCGCCCTTACGCAAGTTGTCGTTCACCGACCAGAGCGCGAGCCCGTTGTCCGTCGTCGGATCGCGGCGAACGCGGCCGACCAGCACCTCGTCACGGCCGGCGGCGTCCTTCGGCGTGGGGAACTCGGCCAGCTCCACATGCGGAGCGGCGGCAAAGGCCTCCCGCGCCTCGTCCGGCGAGAGCGCTGACCGCGTCTGCACCCAGATGGCCTGCGCGTGCCCGACCAGCACGGGAACGCGGACGCAGGCGGCCTGGAGGAGCAGATCGGGGAGCCCCAGGATCTTCTGCGTTTCCGCGCGGAGCTTCGACTCCTCGCTGAACTCCTCGCCTTCCAGATCCCAGTCCATCGCCAGGTCGCCGTCGGCCGACTCCGTGGCGCGCAACTTCTCTATCCCTGCGTCGCCTGCCCCTGACATGGACTGGTAGGTCGCCAGCCGGACGGTCTCGAGGCCGGCGGCCTCGTGCAGCGGCTGGAGCACGCAAGCGAGCTGAATCGCGGAGCAGTTGGGGTTGGCGACGATCTCGTCGTGGTCGAGTGCGTCGTCGTTGACGCCCGCCACGACCAGCGGCACGCCGTCGGCCAGCCGGTAGGCGTCGGACTTGTCGATGCAGACCGTCCCGCCCGCGACGGTGTGGGGGACGAGCTCCGTGCTCGGCCCGGTTCCCACCGAGAAGAAGCAGAGGTCGAGCTCGCCGGCGCCGAGCGCCTCGGGCGTCGCCTCCTCCACGTCCAGCTTGCGGTCGCCGTAGGAGAGCTGCTTGCCGGCAGAGCGAGAGGAGGCGAAGGCGCGCACGTCCTCGAAGCCGCGCTCGGCGAGGAGCCCCAGCGTGACGGTTCCGACGGCGCCCGTCGCGCCGACGACCCCGACCCTAGGCATGCTGGCGCTCGGCGTCGGGCGATGACAGCTCGAAAGCCTTGTGGAGCGCGACGACTGTGCGCTCGACGTCCTCGTGCGGCACGTAGAACGCGATCTTGATGGGAGAGGTGGCCACGAGCGCGGGGTCGACACCGAGCTCACGCAGCGTCGCGAACGTGCGAGCGGCGATGCCCGGATGACTCTTCATTCCCGCCCCGATGACGCTGACCTTCCCGAGGTCGCGAGACGACCAGCGCGCGCCCAGGCGCCCGAGCGCAGCCTCCGTTCCCGCCCGATCCTCGAGCGGCGCCGAGAAGAAAAGCTCCGCGTCTGTCTGGATGATCGTGTCGACGTTGACGGATGCCTCCGCGAGCGCCTCGAAGAGATCGGCCCGGTCGACTCCGGCCACCGAGTAGACGGCCTCCTCGAGGGTGTGGGTCACGCCCGAGATCATGGCCTTCTCGAGCATCCGCTCGTCCTCCTCCGTGATCCACGTGCCCTCCTCCGCCGTGAAGGTGGAGCGCACGTGCAGCTTGACGCCGTGGTTGCGCGCGAACTCGACCGAGCGTAGCGCAAGCACCTTCGCGCCAGAGGCCGCCATCTCCAGCATCTCCTCGTAGCTGACCGCGTGGAGCTTGCGGGCACCCGGCACGAGACGCGGGTCGGCGGTGAAGACTCCGTCCACGTCGGTGTAGATCTCGCAGGCGTCGGCGCCGAGAGCGGCGGCGAGCGCCACCGCAGTGGTGTCCGACCCGCCGCGGCCGAGCGTCGTGATATCGAACTGCGTCGAGACGCCCTGGAAGCCGGCGACGAGGACGATCCGGTCGGAGTCGAGGGCCTCGTGGATCCGGTGCGCGCGCACCTCGACGATCTTGGCCTTGCCGTGCACGGTGTCGGTGACGATGCCCGCCTGCGAGCCGGTCAGCGAGATGACGTCGAGGCCGAGGTCCGAGATCGCCATGGCGACGAGGGCGCACGAGACGCGCTCGCCGACCGAGATGAGCATGTCGAGCTCGCGCGGGCTCGGAAGCGGCGACACCTCGTGGGCGAGCGAGACGAGCTCGTCGGTGTGCTGGCCCATCGCCGAAACGACGGCTACGACGCGGTTCCCGGCCTGCTTCGCCTCGACCAGGCGGGTGGCGACCCGGCGGATCTTCTCCGGGTCGGCGACCGAGGTCCCGCCGAACTTCATCACGAGCGTTCCGGCGCCGGTCGGCGGCTGGGCCGGCTCGACGGCGGGGACAGTCTCGAAGGCCGTCTCCTGCATGGGCCAATTGTAGGGAGGCCGTCAGGCGCAGCTTCCGCCACGCAGGCGATACACGGTCATCTCCGGCCCCGGGTGGTGGTAGCGAAGCGGGTACCAGTCGAACGACCAGTCGAAGTTGAACCCGACCCGGCTCCTCCAGGGCACGGCGCGGTAGACGACCTCGGCCCGCTGCCCCAGCTCCCAGTAGTAGGCGATCGCGTTCGGGGCGCGGTAGGGCTCGGCGAACGGACGACCGAAGACGGTGCTGGCGCTCACCACCCAGCAGGCGCCTGCCCGCTCGTACTCGTCGATCAGGCTCGGTTCGAGGTTCGCGGCATAGCTCTCGACCTGGAAGTTGAGCGCGTTTCGCTCCCAGAGGCGCAGCCCGTCCTCGCGGATCCAGCGCTTCGCCGGCACCGCGGGCTCGAGCACGATCTGACTCCCCTCCGGGACGTTCTCCAGCATCCAGTTCCTCGTGGCCGTGCGCGTGTCCTCGCGCGTGAGCACGACGTCGTTGTGGACGCTGTAGACGAGGCCCTGGGCGAGGAGGAGCACGGTCGCCGCGGCCACGAACGCCTGCGCGTAGCGCGGCTGCCTGAGCGAGGCGCGGGTGGCAAGCCAGAGCGCTCCGTAGCCGGCGAGGATTGCCGCGACCGGAAACACTGGCAGGAGCCAGCGGCCGAAATGCCGCTCCTGCGTGGCCATGTAGGCCAGGTAGAGCGGAATGGGGAGCGCCAGCATGAGCCCGGCCCAGCGGTCGCGAACGAGCGCTGCGCCGGCCCCGAGCAGCGCGGCGAGCGCGGGCAGCCAGCCGAGCCCCCAGGTGAAGACCCAGAGGTAGAACTCGATGCCGTTTTGATCGCCGGCGCCGAGCTTGTGCCGGCCGGCCAGGGCGCCCTGTTGCTGCAGCTGCTCCCGGAAGTGGCTGAAGTCGAGGAGCGCGTAGGGGTTCGCCACGAAGAAGGCAAGGAACGCGACTCCGGCGGCGAGGGCGAGGCCCTGCACACCGCGCCGGCGCCCTTCCTGCGGGCGGATCTGCGCCGCTGCCGCGACCAGCAGCGAGACGAGCACGATGCCCGCGGTGTATTTCGTCGCCGCGCCGAGCCCGAGTCCGGCTCCGGCGAGCGCATAGTCGACGAATCGCCCTCGGCGAAGGATTCCCGCACAGCCGAAGAGCGCGAGCGCGACCGGGAAGAGGGCCGGGCCGTCGTTGAGCGCGAGGTGCGAGTAGAAGACCGGGAGGAAGGCGACGGCTAGCACCGCGGCTGCGAGCAGACCGGCGCGCCGGTCGAAGAGGCGCGCGCCGGCCGCGTAGACGAGCCCGACCGCGGCCGTTCCGAGCAGAGCCGATGTCACGCGGGCGACCGCGAAGAGCCCGCCCGGATCGTCCCGGAAGCGCTGGGCGGCCTCGTCGCCACCCAGCCAGACGGCGTAGAGGCCGTGGATCAGGTACGTGAACCCGGGCGGGTTCTTGAAGTAGCCGGGGTTGTAGCCCTCGCCGAAGAACCGCACCGCCTTGGGGACGAAGTGGGCGCTCTCGTCTGCGTTGTAGACGAACGGGAGGCCGTGGCGAAAGCCCCAGAGACGAAGGCCCAACGCGAGAGCGAGAACCGCGCCGAGCCCGAGTCGCCAGCGGTTCACATTTCTCGCCGGCCGGAGAAGGCGCGCCCGAGCGTCACCTCGTCGGCGTACTCGAGGTCGCCTCCGACCGGAAGCCCGCTCGCCAGGCGCGTGACCCGCGTGCGGTCGCGCAGGCGATCAGCGAGGTAGGCGGCGGTTGCCTCCCCGGTCATGTTCGGGTTCGTGGCGAGCACCACCTCCGCGACGCCGTTCCGCTCCACCCGGCGCAGGAGCTCGTCGATCCGCAGGTGGGCAGGCTCGACGCCGTCGAGGGGGGAGAGGGCGCCGCCCAGCACGTGATAGACGCCGCGGAACTCGTGCGTGCGCTCGATGGAGAGGAGGTCGGCGGGCTGCTCGACGACGCAGATGATCGACCGGTCCCGGCGCGTGTCGGCGCAGATCCTGCAGAGCTCCTCCTCGGTGAGGTTCCCGCACTCGCGGCAGAAGCCGATCCGCTCCTTCACCTCGCGGATCGCGTCGGCGAGCGCGAACGCCTCCTCCTTCGAGACGCGGAGGAGGTGAAAGGCAAGCCGCTGCGCCGTCCGGGTCCCGACCCCGGGGAAGTGGCTCAGCTGCGCGATCAGATTGTCTACGAGCGGACTAAACACCGCTCGAATAATGCCTAGAGGCCCGGCAGGCCCAGTCCCTTGAGGCCTCCCATGGCGCCGCCGAGCTTCGACTGCATCAGCTCCTGAGAGTTGCGCAGCGCCTCGTTGACACCCGCGAGGATGAGGTCGGCAAGCCCTTCGGGATCCTCCGGGTCGATCGCCTCGGGCGAGATCTTGATCTCGAGGATCTCTCCCGCGCCGTTCGCCTTGACCACGACCATCCCGCCTCCCACCGAGGCCTCGACGGTCTCGTTGGCGAGCTCCTCCTGCGCCTTGGCCATCTCCTCCTGCATCTGCTGCACCTGCTGGAGCATCTTGCTCATGTCCATCTTGGTCACTCGTCGACCTCCTGGGCATCGAATGTCGTCTTCATCAGGGAGATGATCTCCTCTTCGCTCGCCGGCCCGGGGGCCTCCCCGCCCGGATCCTCGGCCTCGCCCTCCCCGACGGCGAATGCGAGGGCCAGCTTGTGGCCGGTGACCTCGTAGAGAACGTCCGCGAGGAGGGTCGCGTTCTTCGGCTCCTCGGCGAGGTTGCGGTGAAAGGAGGCTGCGGGCGGGAACTCGATCACGAGGCGGTTGCCTGCGAGCTCGACCGGCTTGGCCTCGTTCAGGACGGAAGCAGTCGGAATCGAGCGCTCGCCGACCGCGGGCAGCACCGCCTGTCCCCAGACCTGCTGGACGTGCGCGAGGTCGAGGTCGGGGAGGGGCTCCGCCGGCGCAGGAGGCGAGTGGGAGGGCTCGGGGGGCGCCGCCTCGGGGTGGTGGTGCGGGTCGGCGCGCCCGCGAGTCTCGAGCTGTTCGATGCGGAAGGAGAGCGACTGGCGCGAGATGTCGGCGCCCGGCCGCGTCACCTTGACGAGCGCGAGCTCGAGCGGCAGCCGCGGGTCGCCGCCCTGGCGGACGTCGTCCACGGCGACCGCGAGCAAGTCGACCAGCCTGATCACCTCCGGCTCGCCGAGCTGGTTGGCCTGAGCGTGCAGGCGTTCCCTCGTCTCGGGAGTGACCGGAAGGGAGTCGGGCACCTCGCCCATGTGCTGGACGAGCAGCAGGCCGCGCAGGTGCTCGAGCAGGTCGGTGACGAGCCGCGCGAGATCCTGCCCCTGCTCCGCGAGCTCCTCCACGAACGTGAGCAGGCCGGCGGTGTCCCGGTCGACGATGAGGTCGCAGATGCGGAAGAGCGCCTCCTCCTCGACCGCTCCGAGAAGCTGCAGGACCGCCTGGACGGTGATCTTGCTGTCCGTCGCGGCGGCGAGCTGGTCGAGCGTCGAGACGGCGTCGCGGAAGCTCCCGCGCGCGCTCCGCGCGATCAGCGAGAGGGCGGCATCCGGCACGTCGAGCTTCTCCCCGTCGGCGACGCGCCGAAGGAGCTTTGTCAGCTCGGCGAGACGCGGGCGCGAGAAGAGAAAGGTCTGACAGCGCGAGCGTACGGTCGGAAGCACCTTCTGGAGCTCCGTCGTGCAGAAGACGAAGACGAGATGGGGCGGGGGCTCCTCGATCAGCTTCAGGAGCGCGTTCCAGGCCGCATCCGTGAGCTGGTGGGCCTCGTCGAGGATGTAGACCTTGAAGCGCCCCTCGACCGGCTGGAGGATGACGTGCTCGCGGATCTCGCGGATGTCGTCGATCCCGCGCTGGCTCGCCGCGTCCATCTCGATCACGTCGAGCGACGTGCCCGCCGCGATCGTGCGGCACGAGTTGCAGGTCTTGTCGGGCGTGACCGTCGGCCCCTGCTCGCAGTTGAGCGCCTTCGCGAGGATGCGGGCGAGCGACGTCTTCCCGGTGCCGCGCGGGCCTGCGAGCAGGTAGGCCTGCCGCACCTGGTCGTGCTCGATGGCGTTCCGAAGCGTGCGCACGACGGCTTCCTGACCCACGACCTCGTCGAAGTCCAGTGGGCGATATTTGCGGTAGAGGGCCGTCACGCGCTCAAGGGCAGTTTAGTGACGCTGGCCTCGGAGTTGATACACGGCTGGGACGCCGAAAAGAAAAGCCCGGTCGCGCACCTTCCGTCGGGGGCGCCTCCGAGACGGTGCCGGCACTGCTCGCTCGGGCCAGGCTGATCCGCGGCACCTGAGAGAAACTGCTTAGCGCTGCTTCCTTCCGGACCTGACGCGGTTCACAGGCTCCCAGTGCGCGGAACCTGGCCGTCAACGCTTGCAAACGCAAGCCCTACCTCGACTGCAACCTCCTCGGGAAAGGAGTTCGGCCCCGCTAGAGCGGATTGCGGGTTCAGGGAACCGCTAGCTCCCC
>JBDTRS010000101.1:0-8294 GCA_039931575.1 Gaiellaceae bacterium | reverse complement strand
AACAGCAGCACGCGGACTGGGAGTCCAAGCTGCGCGCCTCGCTCGACGGCGGCATGTCCCAGGGAGACTCCGCGGGGTTCGGCACGGCGGACTACGGCGCCGGCCAGTCTCCGGCCTAAACGAATCGCCAAGTCGGAGGCATAGCGCCTAAGGCGCAGGCTGGAGGGCGCGCCGCGCCGTCCGGCGGACGATCTCGACGAGCTCGCGCGCCCGTTCGAGGCGCTCGTCGCCTTCGCGCGTCGCGAGGTTGATCTCGACGAGGTTGGCGCTCGTACGCACCGCGGCCTCCGCCAGCAGCGCCGCCGCCGCCGCGTCGCCGCGCAGATTGGGGTTGCCGCGTTCTGCGAGCTCCGTCGCGAGCGTCGCCACGTCGGCGGCGGCTTCTGCGATCGCCATCGGGACATCGGCCGCTCGCGAGAGCGCGTCCCCGATCGCGGCGTCACGGACCTCGGCGTCGAGCTCCTTCGGCATGCGCAGGGCGAGGAGGACGTTCTCGTAGGCGCGCGCGTCCTCCTCCGCGAGCGGGAGCAGTCGGGCTTTCAGTGCCTCGGCCTGCGCGACCGCGCCGCCCGCGTCCTCCCACTGCTCCTTCGAGAACCGGGCGGCCATCGCCGCGAGCGCTGCGGCCATTCCTCCCGCCACGGCCGCGACTGACCCGCCGCCGGGCGCGGACGTCTCGGCCGCGACGGTGTCGCAGAAGTCGGCGACGCTCTGGCTAGAAAAGCCCAACGGTGCGGCCATTCTCGTCGATATCGACGTTGACCGCAGCGGGGGAGACACCGAGCCCCGGCATCGTCTGCATGTCGCCGAGGAGCGGCACGAGCCAGCCCGCGCCCGTATAGGCGCGGATGTCGCGCACCGTGACGGTGAACCCCGTGGGCGCGTTCAAGAGGGCAGGATCGTGTGACAGCGAGAGGTGGGTCTTCGCCATGCAGATCGGCAGCTTGTCGAAGCCGTTGGCGGTGAACTGCTCGATCTTCTGTTGCGCCGCGGGGAGGAAGACCACGCCGTCCGCACCGTAGACACGCTTGCAGACGGCTTCGATCTTCTCGTCGATCGGCGCCTCGAGCGGATAGATCGGCGCGAATGTGGACGGCTGCTCGGCCGCGTCGACGATGGCCTCGGCGAGGGCGGTCGCGCCTTCACCGCCGCGCTCGAAAGCTTCGTTCAGCTCGGCCGCGTGCGCGCCGGCCTCGAGCGCAAGCCGGCGAACCGCCTCGACCTCTTCGTCCGGATCACCGGGGAAGCGGTTGATCGCGACGACCGCCTTGAGGCCGAACTCAGACACGATCCCGAGATGCCGCGCGAGGTTGGCGGCGCCCTGCTCGACCGCCTCGACCCCGCCGTCGGGGTCGCCGCCGTGGTGCTTGAGCGCCCGCACGGTCGTGACCAGGCAGATCGCGCTCGGCTGGATGTTCCCGATCCGGCAGACGATGTCAAGGAACTTCTCCATGCCCATGTCGGAGCCGAAGCCGCTCTCGGTGACGACGTACTCGCCCAGCTTGAGGGCGACCAGGTCGGCAACGAGGGAGTTGTTGCCGTGCGCGATGTTGGCGAAGGGGCCGCAATGGACGAACGCGGGCTGGCCTTCGAGGGTCTGGACGAGGTTCGGCTTGAGCGCGTCCTTCAGGAGGACGGTCATGGCGCCGGCTGCTCTGAGCTGCTCGGCGGTGACGGGCTCGCTCTCCCAGGTGTAGCCGACCGTGATCGCGCCCAGGCGCTTGCGGAGGTCGAAGAGATCGCGGGCGACCGCAAGGATGGCCATCACCTCGGAGGCAGCCGTGATGTCGAAGCCGGTCTCGCGGACGTAGCCGTTGGCGCGCCCACCGAGGCCGACCACGATCTGCCGGAGTGCGCGGTCGTTGATGTCGACGCAACGGCGCCAGCCGATCGTGAGCGGGTCGATCCCGAGCTTGTTGCCGTGCAGGAGGCTCGCCTCGAGCATGGCCGCGAGGAGGTTGTTCGCCGCGCCGATGGCATGGATGTCGCCCGTGAAGTGGAGGTTCAGGTCTTCCATCGGGACGACCTGGGCGTAGCCCCCGCCCGCCGCGCCGCCCTTGATTCCGAAGACGGGACCGAGCGAGGCCTCGCGGAGGCAGAGCGCGACCTTCTTGCCGATGTGGCCGAGGCCCTGCGTGAGCGAGACGGAGGTGGTCGTCTTGCCCTCGCCGGCCTTGGTCGGCGTGATCGCCGTGACGCAGATCAGCTTCCCGTCGGGCTTGTCCTCCAGGCGCTCGAGGACGTCGAGCGAGATCTTCGCCTTGTACTTGCCGTAGAGGTCGTATTCGTCCGGCTCGAGGCCGGCGCCCTCGGCGATCTCCGCGATCGGGCGCAGCTCGGCCTCCTGGGCGATCTCGAGGCTGGAGGGCATCTGGGTCGCCAAGTCGGCTCCTTTTCTAGTGGCTCACGGCTGCCGCGGCGAGCTCGGAGACGAGCTGGTCACGGTAGAAGCGCTCGAGGGCAAACGGCGCGATCAGCTCGGGAGTCTGCTTCGTCGCGATCTGCTCCGCAAGCGTCGTCCCGACGATCGGCGCGGCTTTGAATCCGTACGTGCCCCAGCCGCAGCTGATGAGGAAGCCCTCGACCTCGGTCGCGCCGAGGATCGGGCTGTAGTCGGGCGAGAGGTCGCAGAGGCCCGTCCACGAGCGCAGGATCTTCGCCTGCTCGAGCTGGGGGAAGAGCTCGAGCGAATGGCGCGCCGAGTACTCCAGGAAGGGGAACGTCCCGATGCCCTTGTACGTCGTGTACGGCTCGATCTCCGCGCCGATCAGGAACTCTCCGCGGTCGGTCTGCGAGATGTAGACGTGCATCTGCGACGAGACGATGACCACGTCGAGGAACGGCTTCAGGGGCTCCGTCACGAAGGCCTGCAGGATGTGAGTCGTGATCGGGAGGGGGACTCCGGCGAGGTCGGCGACGAGCGTGGACCAGCCGGCCGTGCAGGAGACGACCGTGTCGCAGGCGATGTCGCCGCGGTTCGTCTCGACGCCGGTCGCGCGTCCGTTCGAGCGCTTGATCCCCGTCACCTGGGTGTAGGGATGGATCTCGGCGCCTGCGCGGTCGGCGCCCCGGGCGAGGCCCCAGACGACGGCGTCGTGGCGGATGATTCCTCCCGGCGGGTGGTAGAGCGCCGCCTGGACAGGCCAGGTGACGTTCTCGGAGAGATCCATCTCGGGACAGAGCTTCGCGATCTCGTCCGGATAGATGACCCGGCTGTCGATCCCGAGGAGCTTGTTCACCTCGGCGCGCTCGGTCGCCGTGATGATGCCCCGGTCGGAGTGCGCGAGCGTCAGATGCCCCTGCTGTGAGAAGAGCAGGTTGAAGTCGAGGTCGATCGAGAGCCCCTCGTACAGCTTGACGCTCTCTCGGTAGAAGTTGGCGCCCTCGGGGGTGCGGTAGTTCGCCCGGATGATCGTCGTGTTCCGCCCGGCCGCGCCGGAGCCGATGTAGCTCTGCTCAAGGACGGCGACGTCGGTGATGCCGTGGTTCTTCGCCAGGTAGTAGGCAGTTGCGAGCCCGTGGGAACCGCCGCCGACGATGACGACGTCGTAGCGGTCCTTGAGCTCGCTCCGCGGCCGCCACATGCGCCTGACGCGGAAGATGTCCTTCACGCGCGCAACCCCTGGATGGCGTCGAGGACGACCTCGGCCAGGTAGTGGCCGTACTCCTGCGGGAAGAAGAGGCGGAACGTCTCGCCGCCGTCTCGAAGCACGTAGGCCTGCACGTGCGCGACGGCCCCGATTGCCGGCAGCGTTTCGAGATCGAGGTCGGTCAGGCGGCGCATCAGCGTCTCGCCTTGCACCTGGAGGCCGGCGAGCGCGGCGCTCACGTCGATGACGAAGAACTCGGAGCGCAGGCCCTCGCGTACGGCGGCGGTCTTCGTGAAGTCGCAGAGCACGAGGCCTCGTCCTGGAGCGATCCTGACGAGCTCGATGCCGTCGACGTCGAGCGAGTCGAGCTGGCCGCGCACCTCGAGCTTGCCGGTGAGCGAGACGTCGGACACTCCGGGCGGAGCCTCGCGGAGAGCGCGCTCGAGCGGCGAGCGCCACGCGGCCGCAGAGGCGGCGAGGTCGGGAGTCGCCAGGTCGGGAGAGAGGAAATCGAGCTGGGTCACGATCGCAGCCGGTTCCCGTCGGGGTCGAAGAAGGGCCGTGTCCGCACGTAGGCCTTGTCGAATCCGCCGTCGATGGTGACGAAGAACTGGGCGCCGTCGTGGGCAAGCTCAGGAGGCACCCAGGCCATGCCGATCACCTGGCGAAGCTCGGGGCTCCAGCGCGCGCTCGTCACGCGACCGACCGGCCGCCGCTCTTTGATGACGACCTGGGCGCCTTCAGGGGGTACACGGGCCTCCTCGGTCACGAAGCCGACGAGCTGCTCTCGCGGACCGCGTGAGCGGACGTAGTCGAGCGCCCATTTGCCCACGAAGTCGTCCTTGTCCCACTTCACGATCCACGGCATGTTCGCCTCGATCACATTCGACTCGGAGTCGGTGTCCTGGCCGGCGAGAATGTGCATCTTCTCGAGGCGGAGGATGCGCTGGGGCTCGAGCCCGAAGGGCCGTATCCCGAGGTCTTCGCCCCGGTCGAGGATCGTGTCCCAGACGTACTCTCCATACGGGCTCGCGAAGTGGAGCTCGTACCCGAGCTCCCCGACGAAGCCGATCCGGAGAAGGAGGCTGGGAACGCCGGCGATGCGGCCCTCGCGCGCGTCGAGATAGCCAATCGACTCATTCGAGACGTCGAGGTCGGTGAGGCGCCCCATCAGCTCGCGGGCACGTGGCCCGGCGACGTTCAGGGCCGCGAGTGCGCCTGTCACGTCCACGATCTCCACGTCCATGCCCCAGACGGCGTTCCACCACTCGAACCACTCGAGGACTGCGCCTGCGCCGGTGGAGGTCGTCGTGACGTAGTACGTCTCGCCGTCGAGCCGCGCGATCGTGCCGTCGTCCATGATCCGCCCGGCGTCCGAGTTCAGGACCCCGTAGCGGATCCGCATGGGCTTCATGTCGCCGAAGCGGTTCGGGTAGAGGCGCTCGAGGAAGTCTGCGGCGTCGGGCCCGACCACGAGCATCTTCCCGAGGGTGGAGACGTCGATGACCCCGACGGAGGCGTGCACGGCCAGCGCCTCGCCCTCCGGATCGCCGTACGAATGCGGCCGCCGCCAGGTGCCGGTCCACATCATGCGCGCACCGATCTCTTTGTGGCGGTGGTGGATCGAGGTTCGCTGCGCCGGCTCGTGCGGCCGTCCGGCCAGGAGCCCGAGCGTCACCGGTCCCCACGGCGGCCGAGCCGTCGTCGTCCCGATCGACGCCTCAGCGCTTTCGTTCTCGCGGGCGTAGAGTCGAATCGAAGGCAGGTGGCAGAGGCGGCCCTGGCACGGCCCCATCGTCACCGTCGTGTAGCGCTTCGCGAGCTCGATCGAGTCGAAGCCCTCGCCGAGCGCGCGTTTCAGATCCTTGTCGGTCACGTCCTCGCAGACGCAGACGAAGCACTTCCCCTTGCCCCCTGCCCCGTTGTAGGAGGCCGCAGGAACGGCTGCCGAGATCCCGTCGCCCGTCACGGCGCCGACCGCCTCGACGTTCTCCGGGAGGTCGGTCGGGCAGAAGATTCCACGCTCCGGGTCGTACTCGACCCGTGCGCCGGCCTGGGAGAGGAGCGAGTACGCGGGCTGGCGCCCTCCAGACATCACGAGCAGGTCGCAGCGGACGTTGCGGCCGTCGACCTCGACCGAGCGGAGCATTCCCTTGCGTCCGTGCCCCACGATCTCGCGGACGCGTTCGCGCCGTAGGTCGTACACGCCTTTGATCTCGACGCCCGCGCGGCGCAGCGCTGCGGCGGCCTCGCGGCCGCGGTCGTCCGCCGTCACGACGACAGCCCGCTCCGCCGGCTTGATCGCCCAATCGTCCACGAGGCGATGGACGGCGTCAGGGAGCACGACGCCGACGAGGTCGTTCCCGGGGAAGACGAGCGGCTGCTCGATCGCTCCCGTCGCGACGACGATGTGCTCGGCCCTGAAGCGGTAGAGGATCTGGCCAGAGTCGACCGGAACGAGGCCGCCCTCCCAGATCCCCAGCGCCCGCCCGGGTGCGATCACCTCGACGCCGTCGATTGGAGCGGCAAAGCCCTCGTCGACGAGGACGACCTGCTTTCCCGTCGCTGCGTGCTCCGCTGCCGCCTGGCGCCCGGCCCGCCCGCCGCCGATGACAAGGACCTCGGCGCGGCGGTGCTCCGCGTCGTACCGCTGCGTGCGACCCGCGTGCTTGTCGAGACTGCCGAGCCCGGCGACGTTGCGGAGGAACTTCTCGTAGAGCGGCCAGGCCCAGCGCGGCCGGATCATCGTCCGGTAGTAGAAGCCCACCGGCGTGAAGGGCCCGCCGAGCTTGTCGGTGACCGCGAGCGCGTCGTGCTCGAGCGAGCCCCAAACGTTCTGCGGCACGAGGCGGGCGCCCTGGCGCACCGGCTCGGCACAGATTCGGACATTGGGGACGCCGTCGACGGTCATCATGCAGTTGGGGCAGTTGCCGGAGCAGCAGAGGAGCCCGCGCGGGCGGTGGTACTTGAAGCTCCGGGAGAAGATCCGCTGACCGTTGGCGTAGAGCGCCGAGCCGAAGGTGTCGCCGGCGAAAGCCCTGACGGACTTCCCATGGAAGGAGAAGACGACTTCCTCGGAGCGGTTGATTCGCTCGTCGGTCTGAGGAGGAAGCCTCATCCGGCAGGGGCGTCCGGAATGGCCGGCGCCTCGGGGCCCGGGAGGCCCGCCTTCGCGGAGGGCTCGACGATCTCGGTGCTCAGGACTTCGTTCGTGCGCGTGTCCCGCTCGGCCTGGAACCAGATCTCACAACCGAGACGGTGGTACCACCACTCCCGCTGCACGCCGGCGACGTTGCGGCGGAAGTAGAGGTAGGACGTCAGCTCTCGCAGCGAGGGCGAGCCCTGTGGGCGCACCGTCACCTCGCCTGCGCAGGTGAACTCGTTCACGTCGCGCGGCCCGCAGTTGGGGCAAGGCAAGAGAAAGGACACGAGACTAGGCCGCCGGCGCCTCGACGTCGCCGAGCATGCGCTTGAGCGTGGCCAGTACCCAGGTGAGGGCATCGCGCGTCGCAGCCTCCGCCGCCTCGCCGTCGCGGGCCCGGCAGGCTTCGAGGAGCGTGTCGGGGCCGCGGCGGAGGTCGGCGAACGCCTCGGGGTCGCGGCAGAGGAAGAGAATGTAGCGCTCGACCCGGATCCGCTGGTCCTCGAGTGCGTGCAGGAGCCGGGGGCGCTCAGCGCAGGCGTAGCACGCATCGCGGAGAGACCAGAAGGAGCGGATGTAGGCGTCGAGATCGCCGGCGCGGAAGGCGCGCTCCATCTCGTCGCGCGCTCGTTCCATCTCGGCGAGGGCCGCCTCCGTGCAGCGCTCTGCTCCGGCACGGGCGAGGAAGGTCTCGAGCCCGAGGCGGAGCGCCTGGATCTCCTCCAGCTCGTCGACGCTGAGCGGGGCGACACGCGACCCGCGGCGCGGGATGCTGACGACGAGGCCCTCGCTCTCGAGCCGACGAAGCGCATGGCGGACGGGCGTCAGGCTCACCCGAAAGCGGGCGGCGAGCTCTTCGAGGCGGAGCCGATGCTCCGGCGGAAGCTCGAGGCGCCCGATCTCTTGGCGGAGGATGCGATAAACGCCGTCCTCGACGGACGAGATCTCGAGCGGGGCTGCGTTCCGGACCTCCATTCTTGATCTTTGATCAAAGATTATTGGACGGTCGGTGTCAAGCCGGGAATCCACTCCGTCCCGGCGAGCGGCACGCGAGCCATCGCCGCCGCCTCGACCGTGAGCGCGACAAGGTCCTCGGGCTCGAGGTTGTGGACGTGGGACTTCCCGCAGGCGCGCGCGAGAGTCTGCGTCTCGAGCGTGAGCACACGGAGGTAGTTCGCGATCTTGCGGCCTCCGAGGATGGGGTCGAAGCGGGCGGCGAGCTCGTCGTCCTGCGTCGAGATGCCGACGGGGTCGCGGCCGGCCTGCCAGTCGTCGTAGAAGCCCGCCGCGCTCCCGATCTCGTGGTAGGCCTGGTCGTGCTCCGGGGCGTTGTCGCCCATCGCGATCAGGGCGGCGGTCCCGATCGAGACCGCGTCGGCGCCGAGGGCGAGCGCCTTGGCGACGTCCGCGCCCGTCCGGATCCCTCCGGAGACGATCAGCTGCACGTGGCGATGCATGTCGAGCTCCTGCAGGGCGTCGACGGCGAGGCGAACCGCGGGCAGCGTGGGAATGCCGACGTGCTCGATGAAGACGTCCTGCGTCGCGGCCGTGCCGCCCTGCAT